>JAPLAT010000194.1 GCA_026393175.1 Pseudonocardiales bacterium | reverse complement strand
CGGCCGAGTCCGGTGGCTCGCTGGCCAGCGACGAGCAGCTCGCGGCCCTGCGGGAGAAGCTCTCCGGCGGCGCCTGAGCAGCACCCGAGCTCCATCCGGAACCCCCGGCGACCTGGTCGCCGGGGGTTCCGGCGTCCGGGGGCCGACGGCCGGGTCACGGTTGCACTGCGGTCCGCCGCGGATGCGGTGCGTCGACGGGGTCGGGCCCCCGGTGGGGGATACCCTGGATCGCGTGGGTGGGGGAGTGCGGTGGGGGCGCGCGGTCGCGTTCTGCGGGGCCCTCCTCGTCGTGCTCGCCGGCGCGGGCTGCGCCCGGTCGGACGAGGTGCTCACCCCCGTGCCGACGTTCCCGGCGGCGGCGGCAGGCGGTGCCGCGGGCGGGACCCGGGTGTCGGACGGCTCCGTGCCCACCGACTGCGCCGGCATGCTCACGGTCGACGACCTCAACGCGCTGCTCGGCCTGCCGCTGGGCAGCGTCGGCGTCCGCACGACCATCGGCGTGGCCGAGCCGTCCGTGGGCCGCACCGAGCGCGTCGCGTGCCGCTACAGCGGCACGGCGGGCAGCCCGGCCCGCGGCACCCTGCTCGACCTCAACGTCGCCCGCTACGTCGACCCCGCCGCGGCCGCGAAGCAGTGGGCGACCAACACCGGCGTCGAGAGCGGCGAGCGGCGCGACCTGGCCATCGGCGCCGCGCGCGCGGCCCTGTTCGAGCGGCCCCGCGAGACCGTGCTCATGGTCACCTACGACGACGACACCCTGACCCTCGTGCTGCCCGAGGGACCCCGCCCCGGCGGGCGCACCCGGGCGGACGTGCTCGTCGACCTGGCGCTGCGGGTGCTGCCGACCGTCGCGCCCCCGCGCACCACCGCTCCCCCCACCCCGCCCACCACCGCGGCACCGGCGGTGGCCGCCGGGTAGCCTCGGCGATCATGCTGCGCGTGGGGCTCACCGGCGGGATCGGTTCGGGCAAGTCGTCGGTCGCGCGGCGGCTCGTCGAGCGCGGGGCCGTGCTCGTCGACGCCGACGTCATCGCCCGCGAGGTCGTCGCCCCGGGCAGCGACGGGCTGGCCGAGATCGTCGCCGCCTTCGGCCGGGAGGTGCTGGACGCGGAAGGCGGGCTGGACCGGCCCGTACTGGCCGGGATCGTCTTCGGCGACGCGGCGGCGCGGGAGCGGCTCAACGGGATCGTCCACCCCCGCGTGCGGCGCCGCTCCGCCGAGCTCACCGCCGCCGCCCCCGCCGACGCCGTCGTCGTGCAGGACGTGCCGCTGCTCGTCGAGGGCGGCATGGGGCCGTCCTTCCCGCTGGTCGTGGTCGTGCACGCCGACGCGGAGGAGCGGGTGCGCCGGCTCGTCGGGCAGCGCGGCATGCCCGAGGCCGACGCGCGCGCCCGGATCGCGGCGCAGGCCGACGACGAGCGGCGCCGCGCCGCCGCCGACGTCTGGCTGGACAACGGGGGCACGCCGGGGGACCTCACGGCCGCCGTCGACACGCTGTGGGACGACCGGCTCGTCCCCTTCGAGGCCAACCTGCGCGCGGGGCGCACGGTCCCGCCGGGCGCGCCGCACCTCGTCGACCCGGACCCGGCATGGCCCGCGGCCGCGGCCCGGCTCGCGGCGCGCGTCGCGACGGCCGCGGGGGAGAAGGGCCGGGGCGTCGCGCACGTCGGGTCCACGGCCGTGCCGGGGCTGCCCGCCAAGGACGTGATCGACCTGCAGCTCGGCGTCGCGTCGCTCGCCGACGCCGACGCCGTCCGCGACGCGCTGGCCGGCGCCGGGTTCCCGTTCCGCGCCGACGTCGACGCCGACCGGCCCAAGCCCGCGGGCCCGGCCTGGCCCAAGCGCTACCACGGCGGGGCGGACCCCGGGCGGCGCGTGCACCTGCACGTCCGCGAGGTCGGCTCGCCCGGCTGGCGGTACGCCCTGCTGTTCCGCGACTGGCTGCGGGCGGTACCCGCGGAGCGCGCCGCCTACCTGGCGGCGAAGCGGGCCGCCGTCGCGGCCGCGGACGGCGAGATGTCACGCTACGTCGCCGTCAAGGAGCCGTGGTTCGACGGTGCGTGGTCCCGGGCGGAGGAATGGGCCGTAACGTCGGGATGGGGTCCCTCGTTGGATTGAGCGGACGCGGATCGTGGTAACGCTCTGCAGCGCCTCCACGATGGGGTGACAGGGAGAGTCGTGCGATGTCGACGGGGGGTGAGCAGGTGGACGTGCGGGAGCACGCGGAGGCGGACGAGGTGTCCTCGTCCCAGGTGGTCGTCCAGGACGACCCCGAGCCCACCCCTGCCTCCCAGCGGGTCGACTTCGGTGCGCACCTCGAGGCCAACTACCAGCGCCTGGTCGCCCAGCTGTACGCGATCACGCTGGACCCGGGCGAGGCCCACGACGTCGTGCAGGACGCGTACTCGCGCGCCTGGAAGCGCTGGCCGGAGGTCGGCTCCGGGCCGGACCCCACCGGCTGGGTGCGCCGGGTCGCCGTCCGCTCCACGCACCGCAGCTGGCGGCGCGCCCTGGGCCGCCTCGGGCTCGCCCGGCCGCGTTCCATCGGCGACGGCGACTCGCGCACCGGCGCCCTGCTGGCTGCGCTCGCGCGCCTCACGCCCGCCGAGCGGCGCGTCGTGGTCCTGTTCCACATGGTCGGGATGACCCGCTCGGAGATCGCCGCGCTCGAGCAGGTGAGCACCGGCACGGTGCGCGACCGCCTCGGGCGCGCCCACCTGGTCGTGTCGGAGGGGCTCGCCGACGAGCTGCCCAGCGTGCTGGGCATCCCCGCGGAGCACGCCGACCCCCATGACGACGAGAGGCAGAGCTGATGGACGCCCTGGACCGGGTGACCGACGAGTTCCGCCGCCTGGACGACGAGCTCTCCGCGGCGGTGACGCTCCCCGCGGTGGACGACGTGATCGGCCGGGCCGGGTCGCTGACCCGCGCCAGCACGGCCGCCGCCGCGGCGGTCATCACCGTCGGCGCGCTCGGCGGCTTCACCGCCGTCACGCAGCTCGCGCTCGACACCCCCGCCGCGATCGCCCCGGTGGCGTCGGCGGCCACGCCGAGCCCCGTGCCGGCGCTGCCGACGACCACCACCACCGAGGCCCCGGTCGTGCCGCTCCCGCCCGCGGCGGACGAGCAGGCCGCGCCCGCCCCGGTCCGCGACGAGCCCGTCGGCCAGGCGCCCACGCGCCGCCGCCCGGCGCCGGCGCCGACCACCACCCGGGCCCCCGCGCCGCCGCCGCCGGTGGTCCAGCCGCCGACCACGACGACGACGCCGCCGCCTGCCACGCAGCCTCCGACATCCACGAACGACGAGGGTGAGCCGGACCCGGACCCGACGACGAGCGCCGAGCCGACGGAGACCGAGGAGCCCACCATCACCCCGACGGCGACCTCCACGACCGCCACCGAGACCGAGGAGCCCGGGACGGGCGGCGGTGGCGCGGAGGAGCCCGGCGCGGGCGATCAGGCCGGCCAGGGCATCACCGGCCGGACGGCCTAGACACTCCCCTCGCGACCGCACTGCCTCGCGAACGCCCTGCCTCACGAGCGCCAGGTGAGCGCGACCCCCCGGGTCGCGAGCCAGGCGTCCAGGTCGTGGCCGTGCGCGGCGATCCCGTCGACCGCGCGGTGGGTGCGGTGCATCGCGGCCTCGGCCGCGGCCGGGTCGAGCACGCCGGAGGCGACCGCACCGACGAACTCGTCGACGTCGATGACGTGGGCGTCGCGGCCCGTGCGCACGACGATGTCGAGGTAGTGGTCGGTGAGCAGCCACCGCCCGCCGTCCCGGACGATCTCGCACACGTCGAGGTAGAAGTCCTGGTCGCGCTCGTGCCCGGGGTTCCACGCCCAGTCGGTCACGGCCAGCCCGAGCTCGGGCAGCAGCCAGGTCTGCACCCAGTGCGAGGTGGGGCGGTCCACCATCGCCCGGCTCATGTACAGGCCGAACGCGGTGACGCGGTACTCGTCGACGGGCCGGGCGTGGCCCTTCGTGTCGATGTTGACGCGGGCGGGGACGTCGAAGGTCACGGTCTTCGGCGGGTGCACCCGCCCGATGATGTCAGGGGACGCTCGTACCCTGGACGTCGTGGCATTCGCAACCGAGGTCCCCGGCTCCGCCCGCGACACCGGGCAGGACGTCCCGCTCGCGCACTCCGAGCACCGGCCGGTCGGCGACATCCCGCGCACCGGCGGCCGGTTCGAGGTCGTCAGCCCCTACGACCCCGCGGGCGACCAGCCCGCTGCCATCGACGAGCTGGAGCGGCGCATCCGCGGCGGCGAGCAGGACGTCGTCCTGCTGGGCGCCACCGGCACCGGCAAGTCGGCCACCACGGCGTGGCTGATCGAGCGGCTGCAGCGGCCCACGCTGGTCATGGCGCCGAACAAGACGCTGGCCGCGCAGCTGGCCAACGAGCTGCGGGACATGCTCCCGAACAACGCGGTCGAGTACTTCGTCTCCTACTACGACTACTACCAGCCCGAGGCGTACATCGCGCAGACCGACACCTACATCGAGAAGGACTCCTCGATCAACGAGGACGTCGAGCGCCTGCGCCACTCCGCCACCCACAACCTGCTGTCCCGGCGCGACGTCGTGGTGGTCGCGTCGGTGTCCTGCATCTACGGCCTGGGCACGCCGCAGTCCGACCTCGACCGGTCGGTGCAGCTCACCGTCGGCGACACCGTGGAGCGCGACACGCTGCTGCGCGCACTCGTGGACGTGCAGTACACGCGCAACGACATGGCGTTCAACCGCGGCACCTTCCGGGTGCGCGGGGACACCGTGGAGATCATCCCGGCGTACGAGGAGCT
>JAPLAT010000689.1 GCA_026393175.1 Pseudonocardiales bacterium | reverse complement strand
ATGCTCCCGCTGGTGCAGGTGCTGGTCACCGCGCTCGCGCTGCTGCTCGTGTGGACGGGCGCCACCGCGCTGTCCCGCCGCGGGTAGCGTCCCGCGGCGTGGACGACCTCCTCACCAGCCCGCTGCACGACCGCCACCTCGCCCTCGGGGCCACCCTCGGGGCGTTCGGCGGCTGGTCGATGCCGCTCACCTACCCGTCCGGCACCGTGGCCGAGCACACGGCCGTGCGGGAGGGCGTCGGCGTGTTCGACGTGAGCCACCTCGGCACGCTCGCGATCACCGGTCCCGGCGCGGCCGACGTGGTGAACGGGGTGTTCACCGCCGACCTGAAGAAGATCGCGCCCGGGCAGGCTCAGTACACGCTGTGCTGCACGGAGTCCGGCGGCGTCGTCGACGACGTGATCGTCTACCTGGCCGGGCCGGACGACGTGCTGGCCGTCCCGAACGCGGCGAACGCCGCCGAGGTGGCGCGGATCCTGCGCGACGCCGCCCCCGACGGGGTCACCGTCACCGACCGGCACCGCGACGTCGCCGTCCTCGCCGTGCAGGGCCCGCGGTCCACCGAGGTCGTGGAGTCGGTCGTCGGCGCGGTCGCGGGCCTGGACTACATGGCCTTCACCGACCTGGGGGAGGTCCGGGTCTGCCGCACCGGCTACACCGGCGAGCGCGGGTACGAACTGCTGCTGCCCGCGGGCGACGCGGGCCCCGTGTGGGACGCGCTGGTCGCGGCCGGCGCCGTGCCCGCCGGGCTGGGCGCGCGCGACACGCTGCGCACCGAGATGGGCTACCCGCTGCACGGGCAGGACCTGTCGGTCGACATCTCCCCGGTGCAGGCCGGCAGCGGGTGGGCCGTCGGCTGGTCCAAGCCCGCGTTCCGCGGCCGCGACGCGCTGCTCGCGGAGAAGGAGGCGGGCCCGGCGCGGCGGCTGCGCGGGCTGCGCGCGTCGGGGCGGGGCGTGCCGCGGCCGGGCATGGCCGTGCTCGCGGGCGGTGAGCGCGTCGGCACGACCACCTCGGGCACGTTCTCGCCCACCCTGCGGACCGGCATCGCGCTGGCCCTGATCGACACGGCCTCCGGGATCGGGCCCGACGACACGGTCACGGTGGACGTCCGCGGCAGGGCGCTGGAGTGCACCGTCGTGAAGCCGCCGTTCGTCCCCTCGCACGTGCGGTAGGGCTTGCTACCTTCTCGGCATGAGCGCGACCTTCTCCCGCACCCCCCACCCCTCTCCGGTGCCGGAGTCCCGCCGTACCGAGATCGTCGGCGACCCCGGCTTCGGGCGGTACTTCACCGACCACATGGTCACCATCCGCTGGACCGCGGACGCGGGCTGGCACGACGCCGCCGTCGTGCCCTACGGGCCGCTGTCGCTGGACCCGGCGTCGATGGTGCTCCACTACGGCCAGGAGATCTTCGAGGGACTCAAGGCCTACCAGCAGCCGGACGGGTCGGTGGCCTCGTTCCGGCCCGACGCCAACGCCGCCCGCTTCCGCTCGTCGGCGGCGCGCCTGGCGATGGCCGAGCTGCCCGACGAGCTGTTCCTCGCCTCGCTGTCCGAGCTGCTCACGGCCGACCGGGCCTGGGTGCCGCCCGCCGGGGGCGAGGAGTCGGTCTACCTGCGGCCGTTCATGATCGCCACCGAGGTCGGGCTGGGCGTGCGGCCCGCCGCGGAGTACCTCTACGTGCTCATCGCCTCGCCTGCCGGGGCGTACTTCCCGGGCGGGGTCAAGCCGGTCGACGTGTGGCTGTGCACCGACTACACGCGCGCGGCCCTGGGCGGCACCGGCACCGCGAAGTGCGGCGGCAACTACGCCGCCTCGCTGCTGCCCCAGGCCCAGGCCGCCGAGCACGGCTGCGCCCAGGTCGCCTACCTCGACGCGGCCGAGCGCCGCTGGGTCGAGGAGATGGGCGGCATGAACCTGTTCTTCGTGTTCGGCTCCGGCGACTCCGTCGAGGTCGTCACCCCCGAGCTGTCCGGCAGCATCCTGCCCGGCATC
>JAPLAT010000561.1 GCA_026393175.1 Pseudonocardiales bacterium | reverse complement strand
CACCTCACACGCTTTCGAGGCGTGCTCCTTCGGCCGCTCGGACACGCCACCGCCGAGAACTCTACAAGACGCCGAACCGTGATCTGCGGGGGCGCCGGGTCGGGGCAGAATCCGCGCGTGGACCTCCCCGTACGCCGCCTGCTGGCCGCAGCGGTCCTGCTGCTCGCGGCCGGCTGCGCCCCCGCCGACCCCGCCCCGCCCGCCGCCGCGGGGGCCTGTGAACCGGGCGCGCTGCCCACGCTCACCGCCGGGACGTTGACGATCGGCACCGACCAGCCCGTGTACCCGCCGTGGTACCTCGACGACGACCCGACGTCCGGGGAGGGCTTCGAGAGCGCCGTCGCCTACGCGATCGCCGAGCAGCTCGGGTACGCCCGTGACGCCGTGACCTGGGTGCGGGTGCCGTTCAACGCGGCGATCACGCCGGGGCCCAAGACGTTCGACCTCAACCTCACCGAGTTCTCGATCACCGAGGAGCGGCGGCAGGCCGTCGACTTCTCCGCGCCCTACTACGACGTGGCCCAGGCCGTGATCACCGTCGGGACGAGCCCGGTCGCCGGGGCCACGTCGCTGGCCGAGCTGCAGGGCGCGCGGCTCGGGGCGCAGGTGGGCACCACCAGCTACGACGCCGCCGTCGCGCAGATCGCGCCGACCACCGAGGTCGCGGTGTTCAACACCAACGACGACGCCAAGCTGGCCCTGCAGAACGGCCAGATCGACGCGCTCGTCGTCGACCTGCCGACCGCGTTCTTCATCACCTCGGCCGAGCTGGACGACGGCGTGATCGTCGGGCAGCTCCCCGCCGGGACGGGCACGCCCGAGCAGTTCGGGGCGGTGCTGGACAAGGACAGCCCGCTCACCCCGTGCGTGTCCGAGGCGGTGGAGGCGCTGCGCGCCGACGGATCGCTCGACGCGATCGAGCAGGAGTGGCTCGCCTCGGCGGGGGCCGCGCCCGAGCTGCGGTGACGCGCGCCCCGAGCCCGCTCGCCGTCGAGAGGCAGGCCTACCGGCGCTCCCGCGCGCGCCGGTCCACGGCCGTCGCGCTGGTGTCGACGGTCGTGTTCGCCGTGGCCGTCGGCGTCGGGCTCGTCACCACCCCGGGCTGGCCGCGGGTGCAGGCGACGTTCCTCGACCCCGTCACGGCGTGGGAGTCGCTGCCCGCGGTGCTCGGCGGGCTGTGGCTCAACGTGCGCGTGCTGGTCGTCGCGGAGATCGGGATCCTGGTCGTCGGGCTGGCGGTGGCACTGCTGCGGACGCTGCGCGGGCCGGTCTTCTTCCCCGTGCGGGCGCTGGCGATCGGCTACGTCGACCTGTTCCGCGGGGTGCCGCTCCTCATCGCGCTGTACCTGGTCGGGTTCGGGCTGCCGGCGCTGCGGCTGCAGGGGATCCCGACCGACGTCGCCGTGCTCGGCACGATCGCCCTGGTGCTCGTGTACTCCGCCTACGTCTCCGAGGTGTTCCGCGCGGGCATCGAGTCGGTGCACCCCTCGCAGCGCGCCGCGGCCCGCTCGCTCGGGCTCACCCACCGGCAGTCGATGCGGCTGGTGATCCTCCCGCAGGCGGTCCGGCGGGTGCTGCCCCCGCTGCTCAACGACTTCGTGGCGCTGCAGAAGGACGTCGGGCTGATCTCGGTGCTCGGCGCCGTCGACGCGATCCGCGCCGCGCAGATCGCCTCGGCGCGGACGTTCAACTTCACCCCGTACGTCGTGGCCGGGCTGCTGTTCGTGCTGCTCGCGATCCCGACCGGGCGGATCGCCGACGCGGTGGCGGCCCGCGCGGCACGCAGGGAGGGCGCGTGACCCCGGTGCTGGAGGTGCGCGGCCTGGTCAAGCACTACGGCGCCGCGACGGTGCTCGACGGCGTGGACCTCACCGTCGGCGAGCAGGAGGTCGTCACGCTGATCGGGGCGTCCGGGTCGGGCAAGTCGACGCTGCTTCGCTGCATCGACCTGCTGGAGGAGGTCGACGACGGGCAGATCCTGCTCGACGGCGACGACGTCTCCGACCCCCGCGCCGACGTCGCGGCCGCCCAGCGCCGGATGGCGATCGTGTTCCAGTCGTTCAACCTGTTCCCGCACATGACGGCGCTGCAGAACGTCGCGCTCGCGCCGCGGGTGGTGCACGGCCGCCGCGACGCCGACGATACCGCCCGTGACCTGCTCGCCCGCGTCGGCCTGGAGTCCTTCGCCGACGCCTACCCGGACCGGCTCTCCGGCGGCCAGCAGCAGCGGGTGGCCCTCGCCAGGGCGCTCGCCGTGCGCCCCCGGCTGCTGCTGCTCGACGAGATCACCGCGGCCCTGGACCCCGAGCTCGTCGGCGAGGTGCTGGCGATCGTCCGCGAGCTCGCGCGCGGCGCCGTCACCATCCTCATGGCGACCCACGAGATGGGGTTCGCCCGTCAGGTGTCGGACCGGGTGTGCTTCCTCGACGGCGGGCGGGTCCTGGAGTCCGGGCCGCCCGACCAGGTGCTCGGGAGCCCCCGCGAGCGGCGCACGCAGGAGTTCCTGGCCCGCGTCATCGCGGCCGGTCGGCTGGGCTGAGCGCGCTCAGGCCGACGTCGACCGCGCTCGTGCGCGGCAGCTCGGCCAGGTCGGCGAGCGGGATCCACGCGGCGTGGTCGCTGCTGCCGCCGATCTCGAAGGTCAGCGTGCCGCCCGTGACCACGCCGCCGAAGAGCACCTGCACGTTGTGGACGTCGACGAGCACGCCGTCGGGGTCGGTGTGCTCGAAGCGGTGCGACAGCACGTCGAGCAGCGGGCCGACGACGAACGCCAGCCCGGTCTCCTCGAACACCTCGCGGACGACGGCGTCGCGCGGGTGCTCCCCGTGGTCGACGCCCCCGCCGGGCAGCGTCCAGCGCCCGCTGCGGGTGAACCGGGACAGCAGCACCGCCCCGCCCTGCACGCACACCGCGTAGGCGCCGAGTCGCTGCCGCTTCCGCATCCCGCCACCCTAGGCGGCTGCTCCGGCCGGCCCGGGGCTCGCCGTCGGTCTAGCGCAGCCCGTGGAAGAACTCCTCCATCACCGCCGCGCACTCCGCCTCCAGCACCCCGCCGACGACCTCCGGGCGGTGGGCCAGGCGCCGGTCGCGCAGGACGTCCCACAGCGAGCCCGCCGCGCCCGTCTTGGGCTCCCACGCCCCGAAGACGACGCGCTCCACCCTGGCCAGCCCGATCGCGCCCGCGCACATCGTGCAGGGCTCCACCGTCACCGCGAGGGTGCAGCCCTCCAGGCGCCACTCCCCCCGGACCGCGGCGGCGGCGCGCAGGGCGAGCACCTCCGCGTGGGCGGTGGGGTCACCGAAGGCCTCGCGGCCGTTGCAGGCGGCGGCGAGCTCGCGGCCGTCCGCGTCGACGACGACGGCGCCGATCGGGACGTCACCGGTGCGCGGGGCGGCCGCGGCCAGGACGAGAGCGCGACGGACCAGCGCCTCGTCGGCGGCGGCCCACGAGACGGGGACCGGACGGGACGTCACCGGGTGTCGACGACCTCGGCGAGCGCGTCGGCGAACCCGCAGCGGCGGCCGATGGCGGCGAGCTGCTCGTCGGGGTAGAGCTCCAGCTCGCCGGCGAGGACCTCGAGCTCGTCGGCGGGCAGGCCCAGGTCGGCGAGGATCGACAGGTCGCCCTCGGGCCACGGGTCGTCGAGCGCGTCGTCGTCGGGCGGCAGTTCCACGCGGAGCAGGTCGAGCACGTCGGCCGCGACGTCGTAGTCGAGCGCCGCGACGGCGTCGGACAGCATGAGCGCGACCCCGCCCGGGACCGGGCGGAGGAGGACGAAGAACTCGTCGTCGACGTCGAGCAGGCCGACCACGGCCCCGGTGGACCGCAGCGCGCGGAGCTCGGTGATGGCGGTGTCGAGGTCGAGCAGGGACTCCGCGGCGAGCCGGGCGCAGCGCCACCGCCCGTCCTCCCGGATCGCGGCGACCGCGTACCCGGGCAGCGCGGAACCACGCACGTCCGAGGGCGCCTCGACGCTCTGCACCGCCATGACCCTACGGTAGGCGCGTCGAGCGCTGTGGGCCACACCACAACGGGAAGTTGGCCGGTGGGTGGCCGTTCGGTCAGGATCAGCGGCGTGTCCCCCGCCGATCTGCTCGCCCAGGCCCGCTCCCTGCAGCCGCGGACCGTCGCGCTGCGCCGGGCGGTCCACCGCAGGCCGGAGGTGGGCCTGCAGCTGCCCGAGACCCGCGAGGCCGTGCTCGGCGCGCTCGCCGACCTGCCGCTGCAGGTGCACCTCGGGGTCGGGGTGAGCTCGGTCGTCGCGGTCCTGGAGGGCGACCGGCCGGGGCCGACGGTGCTGCTGCGCGGTGACATGGACGCCCTGCCGATGCCCGAGGACACCGGCCTGGACTTCGCCTCGGAGGTGCCCGGGCGGATGCACGCCTGCGGGCACGACACGCACGTCGCGATGCTCGCCTCGGCCGCGCGGCTGCTGGCCGACCGGCGCGCGGAGCTGGCCGGGCGGGTGCTGTTCATGTTCCAGCCCGGCGAGGAGGGGTACCACGGCGCCCGCTACATGATCGACGAAGGGCTGCTCGACCCCACCGGCCCGGCGGGACGGCCCGCGTCGGCGTTCGCGCTGCACATCAGCGCGACCCTGCCCACGGGCGAGATCCACCTGCGGCCCGGCCCGCTCATGGCCGCGGCCGACGTCATCGAGGTGACCGTCACCGGCCGCGGGGGGCACGCCTCCGCCCCGCACGACGCGCTGGACCCGGTGCCGGCCGCGGCCGCGATGGTCGGCGCACTGCAGACGGCGCTGGGCCGCGAGGTCGCCGCGCACGACCCGGCCGTGCTCACCGTCGCCCACATCCGGGCCGGCACCACGAACAACGTCATCCCCGAGACCGCGTACCTGGAGGGCACGCTGCGCACGCTCGACGAGGACGTCCGGGCCCGGGTGCACGACGTCGTCCGGCGCGTCTGCCGGCACACGGCACTGGCCCACGGCTGCTCGGCCGTCGTCGACATCACGCCCGGCTACCCCGTCACCGTCAACGACGAGGACGCCGCGGCCCGGGTCGGCGCGCTGGCCGCCGACGTCGTCGGCCGGTCCCGCGTCGTCACGATGCCCACGCCGATCATGGGCGCCGAGGACTTCTCCTACGTGCTCCGGCGGGTGCCCGGCGCGCTGGCGTTCCTGGGCGGCTGCCCGCCCGGCGTCGACCCGGCGACGGTGGCGCCCAACCACTCCAACCGCGTCGTGTTCGACGAGGCCGCCATGGCCACCGGCGTCGCCGTCTACGCCGGGCTGGCGCTGGACGCCCTGCGCTGACGCGCGCGGCCGGAGCCGCGCGGGCTCCCTGCGATGATGCGGCCGTGCTGCCCCTCCGCGAGCTGTCCGCCGCGCTGCGCGCGGGCGAGCTGTCCCCCGTCGACCACGTCCGCGACGCCTGCGACCGGCTCGCCGCCGACACCCACGGGGCCGTGGTCGTCCTCGACGACGGGCGGGCGCTCGCGGAGGCGGCGGAACGGGCCGCCGAGCTGGCGCGCGGGGAGTGGCGCGGGCCGCTGCACGGCGTCGCGGTGGGGGTGAAGGACCTCTACGACGTCGCGGGCCTGCCCACCCGCGCGGGCTCGAACGTGCTCGACGGGCACCCGCCCGCCGCCGCCGACGCCGCGCTCGTCACGCGGCTGCGCGAGGCGGGCGCCGTCGTCGTCGCGAAGCTGCACACCCACGAGTTCGCCTACGGCCCCACCGGCGACGTGTCCGCCTCCGGCCCGGCCCGCAACCCGCACGACCCCACGCGGATCACCGGCGGGTCCTCCTCGGGCTCGGCGGCCGCCGTCGCCGCGGGCCACGTGCCGCTCGCCCTGGGCACCGACACCGGCGCCAGCGTGCGCACCCCGGCCGCGCTGTGCGGGGTGGTCGGGCTCAAGCCGGCGTTCGGCGCGCTGCCGCTCGACGGGGTGTTCCCGCTGTCCGAGACGTGCGACCACGCCGGGTTCCTCACCGCCGACGTCGCCGGGGCGGCGCTGGCCTGGGACGCCCTGTCGGGCACGGCGGCCCCGGTCGTCGACGCCCGGCGGGTGGGGCTGCCCGTCGGCGACTACTGGGAGCCCGCCGACCCGGCGCTCACCGCCGCCGTCGCCGCCGCGGCGGAGGCGCTGCGGGCCGCGGGCGTCGAGGTGGTGGGGGTGGCCACGCCGATGATCGACGAGCTGGCCGCGGTCTACCCGACGATCGTCGGCGCGGAGGCCCACGCCACCCACGCCGCATGGCTGGCCGAGCGGCCCGACGCCTACCAGCCCGGCACCCGGGCCCGGCTGGAGCCGTGGCGCGACCTGCCCGCCCGCGACTACGTCGACGCGCGGCGCACGCGGCTCCGGCTGGGGGCGGCGCTGCACGAGGCCGTCCGCGGCACCGACGCGCTGCTGCTGCCCACGACCCGGCTGCGGGCCACCCCGATCGGGGCGGAGGAGGTGGACGGGGTGCCCGTGCGGCCGTCGCTGCTGGCCCTGACGCTGCCGTTCAACCTCACCGGCTGGCCCGCCGTGTCCGTCCCCGGCGCGACGGACGGGCTGCCCGCGGGCGTCCAGCTCGTCGGCGTCGGGCTGGACGAGCGGAGCCTGCTGCGCCTGGCTTCGCTCGCGTGCGGGGAGCGGTGGTAGGGCACACCCGCGAACGCCCGACCGATACCCTGCCGCGCGTGACGGAGCGAGCGGTCTGCGTGATCGGCACGGGGTTGATCGGCGGCTCGTTGCTGCGCGCCGCCGAGAAGGCCGGGCGCACGGTGTGGGGGGCGACCGCCTCGGAGGGCACCGCCGCCGAGGCCCGCGCCGACGGGTTCGACGTCACGACCGACACCGACGCCGCCCTGCGCCGCGCCGCGGAGACCGACGCCCTGGTCGTGCTCGCCGTGCCGCTGCCGGTGCTGCCCGAGGTGCTGCGCCGGGTCGACGCCGTCGCGCCGACGGTGCGGCTCACCGACGCCGTGAGCGTGAAGGTGGCGGTCACCGACGCCGTGGCCCGGCACGCCCCGCGGGCCCGCTTCGTGGGCGGGCACCCGATGGCCGGCACGTCGGAGTCGGGGTGGGCGGCGGGGAGCGCGACGCTGTTCGTCGACGCCGCGTGGGTGGTGGCCGCCGACGACGGGCTCGACCTCGACGTGTGGCGCGACGTCGCCGAGCTGGCCTGGGCGT
>JAPLAT010000455.1 GCA_026393175.1 Pseudonocardiales bacterium | reverse complement strand
GGCCGGGGTCGTGGTGGGCGGCGGGGTGGTGGTGCGCGGGGGCGGGGTGGTCGGTGCGGCGGCGACGGGCACGGTGGGGACCGCGTCGCCGTCGTCGCCCGCCCCACCGGCGAGGGTGCCGACCACGAGCAGCAGTGCCAGCACGCCGCCGCCGACCAGCGCCGGGGTGCGGCGGCGGGAGCGGGCCGGTCGTGGGTCGCCCGGGTGCGGCGCGGGGCGCCGCCCGGACGGCCGGGGCGTCGGGGGCATGGGGGCGGGCAGCGGCGCCGGAGGGGTGGCCTCGACGTCGGGCAGCCGGAGCTCGACCTCCACCAGCCCGCGCCGCCCGTGCCGCACCAGCGCGACGGCGCCCGGGCGACCGTGGCGGCGCAGCACGTCGTCGACGTAGGGGCCGTAGCGCACCGACATGAGGTGCGTGAGCTCGCCGACCCGCCGCCCGCCGAGCAGCACCTCGATCCCGCGCTCCCCGGCGTGCCGCCCCCGGCGCAGCGGCGCGAACCGCAGTTCGGCGGCCAGGCGGCGCGGCCGGTCGCGGGGCGCCCACGGGCGCAGCGCGTCCTGGTGGTCCTCCTCGCCGGTCACGACGACCTCGTGGTCGGGATCGAGCAGGGTGAGGCCGGCCGAGTTCTCGAGCATGGGGAGCGGCTCCGATGTGGGCGGGGGGTTGCCCCCGACACATCGGTCGCGCCCGGGTTGTCCGTTACGGCGCCGGCTGCCCGCTGATCATCCCGCCGTCGGCTCCGGGTCCGGGGTCACGGTCGGCGGCGGCTCCGGGACGGCGGTCGGCGCCGGCTCCGGGGCGGTGGTCGGCGGCGGCTCCTGCGGGGCCGGGACGGCGGGGGCGGCGGGTGGGTCGGTGGCCGGCGGGTCGGCGGTGGGGGGCGGCACCGTGGTCGTCGGGTCCGGGACGCCCTCCGCGACGGGGGTGCGGCAGCCGGTCGTGCGGTCGGCCGGGTCGGTGTCGCAGTCGGCGAGGTCGGCCCCGCCGTCGAGCACGTCGGCACCCGGGCCGCCGGTGAGCCGGTCCACCCCGGCCTCGCCCAGCAGCACGTCGTCCCCGCCCGCGCCGTCGAGGACGTCCGCGCCGGCGCCGCCGACCAGGCAGTCCCCGGCCCCGGAGCCGACGACGGTGTCGTCGCCCGGCGTCCCCAGCACGGCGAACGGGCCGGGCGCGCCCGGCCGGTCCTCCGCGGCGACGAAGCGCGGGCGCGCGGCCGTCAGCACGACGGTCTCGGTGTAGGGGCCGGGGCAGGCGGCCGGGACGGTCGGCACCGGGGCCGCGACGGTGGCCGGTGCGGGCGCCGACAGGGCGACGGCGCGGGCACCGAACAGCGCCGACGTCGAGATCGTGATCGTGCCGAGCACCTGGTCGCTGAAGCCGCCGACCGCGCGCACGGCGATCTGGGCGCGCTCGGTCCGGCCCAGGAGGGCGAGCCCGCCCGCGGTGACCGTGATCGGCACGGTGGTCGTCGACCCCGGCGCCACGGTCGCGACCAGCGTGCGCGCGGTGCCGTCGAGCAGCGCGCAGTACGCCACGGCGGGCTGGGTGCCCGGGGTCAGCGTGAGCGTGCCGACGAGCGAGGCGTCGGTCCACGTCGTGCCGGAGCGCTGGCAGGACGTCTCGGTGGCGCCGGCGGGCAGCCGGAGCTGGATCGTCGCGGGCACCGTCCCGAGGTAGACGACCGTCAGCGACAGCGTGCGCGGGCTGCCCGCCCGGACCCCGGTCGCCGAGAGCGCGACCGGGGTGGAGCGCCCGCCCAGCACGACCGTCGCCGTCGCGGCCGACCCCGGCGGGCCGGCCTCGGCGTCGGTGAAGCGGGCGAGCGTGCCCGTGCCCAGCGCGGTGCCGACGACCGCCGCAGCGACGGCGACCCCGGCGATCGCGACGGTCAGTGAACGGCGCACGGAACGGCCGGGGCGGAACTCACGACTGGGCGAGGGTGAAATCGGATCCGAGCGTCAGGCGGTCACCCTGGACGATGTTGTTCACCGTTCCGGACAGATTCGGGAGGGTGAACAGCAATTCGTACTCGACCGTTCCGCCCGCGGGCACGACCCCCGCGGCGGGCAGTCCGGTCGTCACGAACTGGCTCACCGGGACGGGGGCGGACGGCGTGCTGATCCCCGGCCCGCGCACCACGGACACGGTCATCTGGTTCTGCAGGTCGCCCGCCGGGGAGCACCCGCCCCCCGGCCGCGCTTCGGCCTCCGCCTCCGGCTCGGTGCAGGTCACGTCGGCTCCGGTGAGCCGCAGCGTGCTGCTCAGGGTGCCCGGCAGGCTGCCCGCGTTGCGCAGCGCCAGCACGGTGCTCGTGCTGTAGCCGGGCGCGATGTTCGACGCGTTGAACAGTTCGACGGCGCCGGTGCCGCCGACGGTGAGGTCGAGGGTGCCCGAGGACAGCG
>JAPLAT010000627.1 GCA_026393175.1 Pseudonocardiales bacterium | reverse complement strand
CCGCGGTCGGCCCGGCTCGCCGTGCTGGCCCGCGGGGAGACCGGCGCGCTGGTGAACCTCTGGTACCAGGGCGTGATGGGCGACCGGCGCGGCGCCGAGGACATCACGCTGGGCGAGGTACGCGTCGGGCGGCTGCCGGTGGCCGTGCGGCACCCGCGCACCGGCGGTGCCGTGCGCGTCGGGTCGGTGCAGGTCACCGAGGTGGAGGCGTACTCCAACCTCAACCGTCCCGACGAGGACACCGGCGTGTTCGACATCGGCTACGGCCTGGTGCTCGGGCACAACGAGCGCAAGGCGATCGCGATGGCCGTGCTCGACGTCGCCATGCACCGCGACCGCGGCCGCACCGGCCTGGAGCAGAACGTCGTCAAAACCTGCGACGGCACCGACGCCAGCGGGTTCCTGGAGCACCTGAAGCTCCCCCACTACGTGACGTTCGGGTCGCAGCTCGAACGCAAGGAGGCGCTGAAGAAGTGACGCTCCAGGACATCGGGACCGCCCCGGCGCGGACCACCACCGACCTGCTCGACGACGCCGACCGCTACAGCTTCGCGTTCCTCGACGAGCTGTCCAAGCGCGCGATCCGCCGCGCGATCCTCACCGCCGTCGCCGTGCCCGGCTACCAGGTGCCCTTCGCCAGCCGCGACATGCCGGTGGCGCGGGGCTGGGGCTCGGGCGGTCTGCAGGTGACGCTCGGCCTGATCGGCGCGGACGACGTCGTCAAGGTGATCGACCAGGGCGACGACGCGGGCGTCAACGCGGCCAACCTGCGCCGGTTGATCCGCCGCACCACCGGCGTCGCGACGACGCTGGACCGGCGCGAGGCGACGATCGTGCAGTCCCGGCACCGCATCCCCGAGGAGGGGGTGCAGCAGATCCTCGTGCTGCAGGTGCCGGTGCCGGAGTCGCTGCGCGGCATCGAGAAGCGCGAGTCCGAGCTGCGGCGGATGCACGCCGAGGGCGACTACGCCCGCATGTGGGTGGCGCTCTACGAGGACTACGTGCGCCACGGCGCGATCACGAGGTCGACGGGCTATCCGGTGCTGGTCAACGGCCGGTACGTGATGCAGACCAGCCCCATCCCGCGCTGGGACGTGCCGCGGCTGCACCACCACACCGGGCTCGCGCTGTTCGGCGCCGGCCGGGAGAAGCGGATCTACGCGGTGCCGCCGTTCACCGACGTCGTGCCGCTGACGTTCGAGGACATCCCCTTCGAGGTGGAGCGGGTGCCCGGGGCGGCCTGCGCGCGGTGCGGGTCGTCCGAGAGCTACCTGAGCGAGATCCCCCCACAGGATTCGACGCAGCCGGACGCCCCGTCGCGCTGGGTGTGCAGCGACACCGACTGGTGCGACCGTCGTACGGAGGCCTCGTCATGAGCTGGGCGTTGCGGGTGGAGGGGCTGGGCAAGATCTTCGGGCCGGGGTGCCCGGAGTGCGTCGCCGCGACCGGGCCGGACCTGGCCCGCGAGCTGTGCGCGGTCTGCGGGTCGATCGTGGCCTGCTGGGACGTGGGCTTCGAGGTGGCGGCGGGCGAGTCGCTGGGGATCGTCGGGGAGTCGGGGTCGGGCAAGTCGACCGCGCTGCGCTGCCTCGCCGGCGACCAGGCCCCGACGGCCGGGCGGGCGTTCGTGCGCAGGTGGAGGGCGGCGCGGCCGACCTGTTCACGCTGCCCGCGGCCGAGCGGCGCCGGGTGGGGGTCGACGACGTCGGCATGGTCTACCAGGACCCGGCCGAGGGGCTCGCCCTGGACATCACCGCGGGCGGCAACGTCGTCGACCGGCTCGCCGCCGCGGGCTGGCGCAACTTCGGGCGGATGCGCGAGCGGCTCCTCGAGCTGCTGGCGCGCACGGAGGTGCCGCGCGAGCGCGTCGACCACGTCGTGCGGACGTTCTCCGGCGGCATGCGCCAGCGCGTGCAGATCGCCAAGGTGCTGGCCAACCGGCCGGGGGTGCTGCTGCTCGACGAGCCGACCACCGGGCTGGACGCGTCGGTCGCCGCGGGGGTGCTCGACCTCGTCCGCGACCTGCAGGAGGAGCTCGACCTCGCCGTCGTCGTCGTGAGCCACGACTTCCGGGTGATCGAGATGCTCACCCGCCGGGTGCTGGTGATGCAGCACGGCCGCGTCGTCGAGGCGGGCCTGACCGACCAGCTGCTGGAGGACCCGCAGCACCCCTACAGCCAGCGGCTCGTCGCTGCGGCCCGGTGAGAGGAGCAGGCCCGATGAGCGGAACAGACAGGGTCCTCGACGTGCGCGGGCTGGCGAAGTCGTTCGTGCTGCACGGCATCGGCGGGCGGGTGGTGCGCGCGTTCTCCGACGTCGACCTCGCCGTCGTCGCCGGGGAGTTGGTGGCGCTGGCCGGGCGCTCGGGCGCCGGCAAGTCGTCGGTGATCAAGACGGTGTACCGGACCTACAGGCCCACCGCCGGGAGCGTCGCGTTCACCCCGGCCGCGGGCGCGCCCGTCGACCTGGCGGCGCTGCCCGACACCGAGGTGGCCGACCTGCGGGAGCGCGAGATCGGCTACGTCTCGCAGTTCCTGCGGGCCGAGCCGCGCCGCGGCGCGCTCGACGTCGTCGCGCGGGCGGGGGTGCGCCGCGGCATGGACGCCGGGCAGGCGCGCGAGGCCGCCGCCGACGTGCTGGCGGCGCTGCGGCTCGATCAGGAGCTGTGGCAGACCTACCCGACGCTGCTCTCGGGCGGCGAGCAGCAGCGTGTCAACCTGGCGTCGGCACTGCTCGCCCCGCCGCGGCTGCTGCTGCTCGACGAGCCGGTGTCCGCGCTGGACCCGGCCAACCGCGAGGCCGTGCTGGGCATGGTGGAGCGGCTCGTCGCAGCCGGGACGGCGGTGCTGTCGATCCTGCACGACCACGACGCGATCCGGCGGCTCGCGACCCGCGTGGTGCTCATGGCGGACGGCCGGGTCGTCGACTCGGGCGATCCGTCGACCGTGCTGGCCGCGGCGTGAGGCCCGCCGGCGTGCTCCCCTCCGCGGGGGCGGCCTCCGATGCCGCGGTCGCGGTCGGGACGGTGGCCGTGCGCGACGTGCGCGCGGTGCTCCCCGACCGCGTGCTCGACGGCGCCGTCGTCGTGTGCGAGGACGGGGTGATCACCGAGGTGCGCGCGGGCGGCCCGGCCCCGGCGGGCGCGGTGGACGGGCGCGGGGCGCTGCTGCTCCCGGGCATCGTCGACGTGCACTCCGACGCGCTGGAGGTCGACGTCAACCCGCGCCCGGGCACCGCCTTCCCGATCGACTTCGCGCTCGGGGCGTTCGAGGGCCGGGTGCGCGCGGCCGGGGTGACGACGGTGTTCCACGGCGTCGGGTTCTACGAGTACGGCGGGCGGGGGGCGGGCCGGACGCTGGAGCAGGCCCGGGCGGTCGCGGCGGTGCTGCGGATCCGCGCCGGGTCGGGGCGGGCGCCGGTGTCGCACCGGGTGCTGCACCGGATGGACGTCCGCAGCCCGCGGGCGCTGGACGTGCTGCTGGACTGCCTGCCCGAGCCCGAGCCGGGCGTGCCGGCGCCGCTGGTGTCGGTGGAGGACCACACGCCGGGGCAGGGGCAGTTCCGCGACCTGGCCCGGTTCACCGCCATGCGCGCGGCGGAGCAGCCGGGGCGCAGCGCGGAGGAGGCCGAGCGGATCGTGGCGGCCCGGATCGAGGAG
>JAPLAT010000122.1 GCA_026393175.1 Pseudonocardiales bacterium | reverse complement strand
CGCTCCCCTGGCCGGCTCGTCCGGCGGCCCGGCCCCGGCGCGGCCGACGCGGCGGCGGTTCCTGCAGGTCCTGGCCGGGTCCGTGGCGCTGCTCGCGGCGGGTGGCGGCGCGGCCGCCGGGCTGCGGGCGCTGGGGGTCTGGGGCGGCGGCGGGCCGTGGGCCTACCGCACGGGCGACAAGGTCTACTCGTCGCCCGCGGTGGCGGACGGGCTCGTCGTCATCGGGAGCAACGACGGCTCGCTCTACGCGCTCGGCGCCGGCGACGGGTCGCTGCGCTGGCAGTACACCGCAGGCCAGCCGGTCACGTCCTCCCCCGCGGTCGACGCCGGGGTCGTCTACGTCGGCTGCAACGACGAGCACCTGCACGCCGTCGACCTGGCTACCGGGCAGGCCCGCTGGCGCTCCCCGCTCGGCGGCGTCGCGCACTCCTCCCCCGCGGTCGGGGCCGGGCTCGTGGTCGTCGGCAGCCGCGACGGGGGGCTGCACGCCGTGGACCCCGCCACCGGCGAGCGCGCCTGGCGGTTCGCGGGCGGGGACTGGTTCAACTCCTCGCCCACCGTCGTCAACGGCCGGGTCTACGTGGGCTGCCGCGACACCCAGGTCTACGCCGTCGACGCGGCCACCGGCGAGGAGGTGTGGCGGCACGCCACCGACAGCTCGGTGGACTCCTCGCCCACCGTCGCCGACGGCGTGGTCTACATCGGCGGCGACGACCGGCGGGTCCGCGCCCTGCAGGCGGACACCGGCGAGGAGATCTGGACGTTCACGGCGGAGGGCGGCGTCGTGTCCACCCCGCTGGTCGACACGGGCGTGCTCTACGTCGGCAGCGACGACGCGCTGCTCTACGCGCTGGAGCGCGACACCGGCCGGCCCCGCTGGAGCTTCCCGACCGGCGGCGGCATCCGCTCCTCGCCCGCGCTGTCCGACGGGCGGGTGTACGTCGGCAGCCAGGACCGGTACCTCTACGCGGTCGACGCGCTGCGCGGCACGCTGGTCTGGCGGGCCGACACCGGCGGCCCCGTCGACGACTCCTCGCCCGCCGTCGACGGCGGCCTGGTCTACGTCGGCAGCCTGAGCGGCGACGTGCTCGCCGTGGACGCCGCCACCGGCGAGCGGGCCTGAGCCCGCCCGCTGACGGCGTCAGCCCGTGGTCGTGGGCATCCGCGCGGGGCGGGCCGCCTCGAACGCGTCGATGTCGTCGGTGTGGCGCAGGGTGAGCCCGATGTCGTCGAGACCCTCCAGCAGCCGCCAGCGCGTGTAGTCGTCGATGACGAACGGCACGGTGAGGTCGGCGGCCTGCACCGTGCGCTCCGTCAGGTCGACGGTGATCTCGGTGCCGGGGGCGTTCTCCAGCAGCTTCCAGATCAGCTCGACGTCGGGCTGCGCCACCTCGGCGGCGAGCAGGCCCTGCTTGGCCGAGTTGCCGCGGAAGATGTCGGCGAACCGCGAGGAGATGACGACCCGGAACCCGTAGTTCATCAGCGCCCAGACGGCGTGCTCACGCGACGAGCCGGTGCCGAAGTCCGGGCCCGCGACCAGCACGGACCCGCGGTCGAACGGCTCCTGGTTCAGCACGAACGACGGGTCGTTGCGCCAGGCCGAGAACAGGCCGTCCTCGAACCCGGTGCGGGTAACCCGCTTGAGGTAGACGGCCGGGATGATCTGGTCGGTGTCGACGTTGCCGCGGCGCAGCGGCACGCCGATCCCGGTGTGGGTCGAGAACTTCTCCATCACAGGTCCTCCGGGCTCGACAGGGTGCCGCGCACCGCCGTCGCCGCGGCGACGAGCGGGGACACCAGGTGCGTGCGGCCGCCCTTGCCCTGGCGGCCCTCGAAGTTGCGGTTCGACGTGGACGCGCTGCGCTCGCCGGGGGCGAGCTGGTCGGGGTTCATCCCCAGGCACATGGAGCAGCCCGCCGAGCGCCACTCGGCGCCCGCGTCGCGGAAGACCTTGTCCAGCCCCTCCTCCTCGGCCTGGAACCGCACGCGCATCGACCCGGGCACGACCAGCATCCGGACGCCGTCGGCGACCTTCCGCCCGCCGATCACGGCCGCGGCCGCGCGCAGGTCCTCGATGCGCCCGTTGGTGCACGAGCCGACGAACACGGTGTCGACGGCGACCTCGCGCAGCGGCGTGCCGGGCTCCAGCCCCATGTAGGCCAGGGCCTTCTCGGCGGAGACGCGCTCCCCCTCGTCGACGATGCGGGCCGGGTCGGGCACGGTCTCGCCGAGCGGGAGCCCCTGGCCGGGGTTGGTGCCCCAGGTGACGAACGGGGTTAGCGCGTCGGCGTCGATCTCGACCTCCGCGTCGAACACCGCGTCGTCGTCGGTGCGGAGCTCGCGCCACGCGGCGACGGCAGCGTCCCAGTCCGCACCCTGCGGGGCACGGTCGCGGCCCTCCAGGTAGGCGAAGGTCGTCTCGTCCGGGGCGATGAGGCCGGCCCGGGCGCCCGCCTCGATCGACATGTTGCAGATCGTCATCCGGGCCTCCATCGACAGGTTCTCGATGACGTTGCCGCGGTACTCCAGGACGTAGCCCTGCCCGCCGCCCGTGCCGATCCGTGCGATGACGGCGAGGATGACGTCCTTGGCCGTGACGCCCTCGCGCAGCCGCCCGTCGGACGAGGTGACGGTGATCGCCATCGTCCTGAAGCGCTTGAGCGGCAGCGTCTGCGTGGCGAGCACGTGCTCGACCTCGGAGGTGCCGATGCCGAAGGCCATCGCGCCGAACGCGCCGTGCGTGGAGGTGTGGCTGTCGCCGCAGACGACGGTCATGCCCGGCTGGGTGAGCCCCAGCTGCGGTCCCACGACGTGGACGATGCCCTGCTCGGCGTGGTTCATCGGGTAGAGGGGCACGCCGAACTCCGCGCAGTTGCGGCGCAGCGTCTCCACCTGCGTGCGGGAGACGGGGTCGGCGATGGGCAGCTCGACGTCGGTGGTGGGGACGTTGTGGTCCTCGGTGGCGAGCGTGAGGTCCGGGCGGCGGACGGGCCGGCCGGCCAGGCGCAGCCCGTCGAACGCCTGCGGGCTCGTGACCTCGTGCACCAGGTGCAGGTCGATGTAGAGCAGGTCGGGCTCGTTGCCCTCGCCGCGGCGGACCAGGTGCTGGTCCCAGACCTTCTCGGCCAATGTGCGTGGCATCTGTAGCGCTCCCAAACAGTGGGAAGTTAGTATCGGCTTGTGAGACAGCATAGCGGGATCGGCGTGCTCGACAAGGCCGTGGGGGTGCTCAGGGCGGTCGCGGCCGACCCGTGCGGGCTGGCCGAGCTCTGCGAGCGCACCGGCCTGCCCCGCGCCACCGCCCACCGGCTCGCCGTGGGGCTGGAGGTGCACGGGCTGCTGCACCGCGGCTCCGACGGCCGCTGGCGTCCCGGGCCGACGCTGTCCGAGCTCGCGACGGGCGGCGCCGACCCGCTGCTGGAGGCGGCCGCCGCCGTGCTCCCCCGGCTGCGCGACATCACCGGCGAGAGCGTGCAGCTCTACCGTCGCGAGGGCGCGCAGCGCGTCTGCGTCGCCACCGCCGAGCCCGCCAGCGGCCTGCGCGACACCGTCCCCGTGGGCTCGCGGCTGCCGATGACGGCCGGCTCCGGCGCGAAGGTGCTCGCCGCCTGGGCCGAGCCCGCCGTCCAGCGGGCGGTGCTCGCGGACGCGACGTTCACCGAGCGCGTGCTGCTCGACGTCCGGCGCCGCGGCTGGGCGCAGAGCGTCGCGGAGCGGGAGTCGGGCGTCGCGAGCGTGTCGGCCCCGGTCCGCGACGGGTCGGGGCACGTCGTCGCGGCCGTCTCGGTGTCCGGCCCGGTCGACCGGATCGGCCGGCGGCCGGGCGTCCGCTGGGCCGCTGACCTGCTGGCCGCCGCGGAGGCCCTGCAGCACCGCCTCTGACGACCGTCCCCTCCGGGTAATGCGCCACACCCGGACGTCCGGACCGCCACGAACGGTCCAGCCGGGGACCGCTAACGTGACCTCCGCTTCCCACGATGGACACACAGGGTCACATCAGCGCGAGTACTCGGCATGGACGGGTGACGATGAGCTACTTCCTCGGGATCGATCTCGGGACGACACGGACGTCGGCCGCGATCGGGCACCCGGGTCGGCCCGGCGAGGTGATCGACCTCGGCGACCGGTCGAGCGCCATCCCCTCGGTGCTCTACACCGGGGCCGACGGCACGGTGCTGGTCGGCGACGCCGCCGAGCGCCGCGCCATCACCGACCCGGCCCGGGTGGTGCGCGAGTTCAAGCGCCGCATCGGCGACCCCACGCCGCTCGTCGTCGCCGGGGTGCCGTGGTCCCCGCAGGAGCTCTCGGCGCGGGTCGTGCGCTGGGTCGTGGACCGGGTGCGCGAGCGCGAGGGCGGGCCGGCAGCGCGCATCGCCGTCACGCTGCCCGCGTCGTGGGGGCCGCTCAAGCGCGAGCTGCTGGGCGGCGCGCTGGCCGGGCAGGGGCTGCAGGTGTCGTTCCTGGCCGAGCCCCAGGCCGCGGCCCTGCACTACGCCTCGGCCGAGCGGCTCGAGGCCGGCTCCACCATCGCCGTGTACGACCTCGGCGGCGGCACGTTCGACGCGGCGGTGGTGCACAAGGAGGCCCCGCGCAGCGCAGGCGGAGCGGGCATGGACGCAGCCGGCTTCGCCCTCGTCGGGCGCCCCGAGGGCATCGAGCGGCTCGGCGGCGTCGACTTCGACCAGGCGGTCTTCGACCACGTCCGCGCCGGCATGCCGGAGGCGTTCGCCGCGCTCGACGACGCCGACCCGGCCGTGCTGGCCGCCGTCGCCGCCGTGCGCCGGGAGTGCTCGGAGGCCAAGGAGGCGCTGAGCTCCGACACCGAGGTGACGATCCCGGTGCTGCTGCCCGGCGCGCAGGGGTCGGTGCGGCTGCACCGCTCCGAGTTCGAGGCGATGATCCGCCCGCAGATCGAGGACACGGTGGCCGCCCTGCGCCGCGCCGTCGCCTCCGCCGGGTCGACGCCCGAGCAGCTCACGGCCGTCCTGCTGGTGGGCGGCTCCTCGCGCATCCCGCTCGTGGCACAGCTCGTCTCCGAGCAGCTGGGCCGCCCGGTGGCGGTGGACGCGGACCCGAAGAACGCGATCGCCCTGGGCGCGGCCCTGTCCCTCGACCCGGCCGTCACGGCGAGCGGGGCGCACGTCACGGCACCGCGCTCCGGTGCCCCCGCGCCGCGTCC
>JAPLAT010000143.1 GCA_026393175.1 Pseudonocardiales bacterium | reverse complement strand
GACCCGGTCGCCTCGGAGGACCCGACCACCGGCGGCGCCGCCCCGGCAGGCGGCCCGGGATCGCCGGCCGGGCCATCGGACGGCCCGGCGTCGTCGGCCACGACCAGCCGGTCCACGACACCGGGCAGGAGGTCCGGCGCGGCGGTCCACACGTCGGGCAGCAGGGCCGCGGCCAGCGCGGACCGCCAGGTGCCGGTGCCGCTCAGGTCGGTGATGCCGCGGGCCAGGTCGGCCTCGGCCCCGGGCGCCCAGGGCAGCCAGCGGGCCAGCGCCGGGTGGGCGGCGCGGACGACGTCGGGGTCGGGGTGGTGGGTCGCCCGGCGCACGAGCCCGGCGTAGCGGGCCCGGGCCCCGACCGGCAGCGATCCGGGCGGCGGGGCGAGGACGGCGAGGGCGAGGTCCCGGTCGCCGGTCGCCGCCTGCTCGCGCACCGCCCACGCCCGCTCCTCCCCGGGGAACGCGAGCAGGGCCGCCAGCACGGCGACCCGGACGTCGCGGTGCGGGTCGGCGTCCCAGGCGGCCAGGAGCGCGTCGAGGGCGCCGTCCGGCCGGAACGCCGCCTGCCAGCGCGCGAACTCCTTGCGCGCGGTCACCTTCGCCCCCGGCACGCCCACCAGGCGGGCCAGCCGGGCGGGCGGGATCTCGCGGGCGCAGCGGGCGGCGGCGTACAGGGCGACCCGGGCCCGCTCGCCGTCGACGTGGCCCAGCAGCACCGCCAGCGCCCGCTCCGGCGCGTCGCCGCGGCCGAGCCCGGTGAGCACCGCCTCCGCGACGAGCACGTCCTCGGGGACGCCGGTCCCGCCGGGACCGCGCAGCGCGGCGAGCCGGCCCGCCCACCGGGCCCGGTCGACGCGGGCGAGACCCGGGTCGTCCAGGGCCCGGCGCAGCAACCCGGCGTAGGCCTCGACCTGGTCGTCGGTCCACCGCCGCAGCACGGCGTCGGCGACGTCGGGCAGCCACCACGCCCGCCCGGTGCCGAACCGCCCGCGCAGCGGGCGCCCGGCGAGCACGATCCGCTCCACCGGCTCGGTGCGGTGCGGGGCCAGCGCCCCGAGGACGGCGGGCAGGGTGATGAGCGACCGGTCCCGGTGCACCAGCCGCTCGGCCCGCTCGACGCGCGTGGCCGGCGCGGCCAGCCACAGCGGGACGGCGAGCCGGACGGCGCTGTCGTCGTCGATCCGGGTCACCTGCTCCAGCAGGTCCTGGAGCGCGGGCACCGCGCGGGCCCGGCGGCCGAGGAACCGGGCGAGGTCGACCACGACCCGCGGGCGCCCGCGCCGCACCGCGGCCTCCAGGTGCGGCCGGATCCGGTCCAGGACCAGCCGCTCGCGACCGCGGGGCAGCGACCGCAGTGCCGGCCCGGCCAGCGAGGCCGGGAGCCACGCGCCGAGCCGGTCCATCGCGGCCAGCGCCCAGTCCGGCTGCGGCGCCCCCGCGGGCCAGCCGTGCACGGCCACGCCGAACGCCAGGCGGTGCACGGCACCGGTGGTGGTCGCGGAGGCGTCCCGGGCGTCGAGCGCATCGGCGACGAGCCCGTCGAGCAGCGGGAGCGCGGCCGCCTCCAGCAGCGCCGGGCGCACGGCCGCGACCGCGGAGAGCGCGCGCGCCCGCACCGGGTCGCGCTCGCCGCGGACCCGCCCGAGCAGCCCGAGGGCCGCGGTGACCTCCGCCGGGTCGCCGGTCGCCGCGGCGCTGCGGACGAGCAGTGCCCACGCCAGGGCCCGCTCGTCGGGGTCCGCACCGCGCGTGGCCGCGACGAGCAGCGGCCGGGACTCCGCGACCGGCAGGTGCGCCGCGACCCGCAGCCGCGACGGCGGGTGGTGCGCGACGGCGGGCAGCGCGAGCATCCGGCGGGCCTCGGCGTGCCGGCGGGCGTGCGGGAGCCGGGCCAGCACGTCGTCGCCGAGCACGGCACCGGCGAGGTCGCGCCCGGCGTGCGCGGCGTCGAACACGGCGGCCCGCCGCCGCGGCGGC
>JAPLAT010000677.1 GCA_026393175.1 Pseudonocardiales bacterium | reverse complement strand
GGCAGCCAGCGCTCCCGCTGCTCGGGCGACCCGCACAGGTCGATGCTGCCCATCGCCAGGCCGTTGTGGATGCCGAAGAAGCTGTTCAGCGACGGGTCGGTGTGCGCGATCTCCATCGCCACGAACCCGATCAGCTGCCGGCGCGCGGCCGGGCCGTCGAGCCCGTCGTAGGGCAGGGCGGCGATGTCCAGCGCGGCGAACCCGGGGATCAGGTGGTGCGGGAACTCCGCCCGCGTCCAGTGGTCGAGCGCGACCGGCTCCACCTCCTTCGCCAGGAACGCGCGCACCCGGGCGACGACCTCGCGCTCGTCGTCGGTCAGGGCGTCGGCGAAGCGGTAGAAGTCACCGGGCAGCGGGTCCAGCGTCATCCCGCCAGCGTCGCACCGGAGGCCGCCGCCCGCTCGCCGCGCGGCCCCCCGGTCCGCCCCCGGCCCGCGGGGCGGGCGGCCTACCATCGGCCGCGTGCTCCCCGACACCGCCGAGCTGTCCGGACCGTCGCCGGCCCCCCTGGAGGTCCTCGAGCGCGTGTTCGGCTACGCGGCCTTCCGGGGCCCGCAGCAGGAGGTGATCGAGCACGTCTGCGCCGGGGGCGACGCGCTCGTCCTCATGCCCACCGGCGGGGGCAAGTCGCTGTGCTACCAGGTCCCCGCGCTGGTCCGGCCGGGCACCGGGGTGGTGGTGTCCCCGCTGATCGCGCTGATGCAGGACCAGGTCGACGCGTTGCGCGCGCTCGGCGTGCGGGCCGGGTTCCTCAACTCCACGCAGAACCCCGACGAGCGCCGCGACACCGAGCGCGCCTTCCTCGACGGCGAGCTCGACCTGCTCTACCTCGCCCCCGAGCGCCTGCGGGTGCCCTCCACCCTGTCGCTGCTCGGGCGCGGTGCGATCGCGCTGTTCGCCATCGACGAGGCGCACTGCGTGGCGCAGTGGGGGCACGACTTCCGCCCCGACTACCTCGCGCTGTCGGACCTGCACGAGCGCTGGCCCGACGTCCCGCGCATCGCGTTGACGGCCACGGCCACCGAGGCCACCCGCGCCGAGATCGCGCAGCGGCTCGACCTGGTCGACGCCAAGCAGGTCGTGGCGAGCTTCGACCGGCCCAACATCCAGTACCGGATCGCGCCGAAGAACGAGCCGCGCCGCCAGCTGCTGGACCTGCTGCGCACCGAGCACCCCGGGGACGCGGGCATCGTCTACTGCCTGTCCCGCAAGAGCGTCGAGCAGACCGCGGAGTTCCTCGTCGCGCAGGGCATCCCGGCCCTGCCCTATCACGCCGGGCTCGACGCGGCGGTCCGCGCGCGGCACCAGTCGCGGTTCCTGCGCGAGGACGGCGTCGTCATGGTGGCGACCATCGCGTTCGGCATGGGCATCGACAAGCCCGACGTGCGGTTCGTCGCCCACCTGGACCTGCCCAAGTCCGTGGAGGGCTACTACCAGGAGACCGGCCGCGCGGGCCGCGACGGGCTGCCGTCCACCGCCTGGCTGGCCTACGGGCTGGCCGACGTCGTCCAGCAGCGCAAGATGATCGACGAGTCCGAGGGCGACCGCGCGCACAAGCAGCGCCTCGCCCAGCACCTCGACGCGATGCTCGCCCTCTGCGAGACCGTGCAGTGCCGCCGGGTGCGGCTGCTCGACTACTTCGGCCAGGCCGCCGAGCCGTGCGGCAACTGCGACACCTGCCTCACCCCGCCCGAGTCGTGGGACGGCACCGTGCCCGCGCAGAAGGTGCTGTCCGCGGTGTGGCGGCTGAAGAAGGAGCGCAACCAGTCCTTCGGCGCCGGGCACCTCGTCGACATCCTGCTCGGCAGGCGCACGGCGAAGGTCGAGCAGTTCGCCCACGACGAGCTGAGCGTCTTCGGGGTCGGCGCCGACCTCGCGGAGGGCGAGTGGCGGGCGGTCGTCCGCCAGCTGCTGGCGCAGGGCCTGCTCGCCGTGCAGGGCGCCTACCAGACCTTCGCGCTCACCGAGGCCAGCGGCGCCGTGCTGCGCGGGGAGCGCCCGGTGCCGATGCGCAAGGACCCGGTGAAGCAGGCCCGCACCCGCGCCCGGGGCTCCCGCGGCGACGCCCCGGCGCTGCCCGCGGAGCTGGCGCCGGTGTTCGAGCGGCTGCGGGCCTGGCGCGGGGCCACGGCCAAGGAGCAGGGCGTCCCCGCGTACGTGATCTTCCACGACGCCACGCTGCGGGAGATCGCCACCCGCGGCCCGGCCACGCTCGCGGAGCTGGGCACGATCAGCGGGATCGGGGAGAACAAGCTCGCCCGTTACGGCGAGGGCGTGCTCGCCGCGCTGGCCGACGGCTGACGCCGCTCGGGCGTGCGCAGGGGTGTTCGCGCACCTCTACGCACGCACGGGCGGCGCCAGCCGCCCGAGCATCGGCGGCAGGTCGCCGGTGTGCACGACCGCGAGCCGCTGCGTGGCCCGGGTGAGCGCGACGTAGAGGTCGTTGGCCCCGCGCGGGGACTCGGCCAGCACCTCGGCCGGCTCGACGAGCACCACGGCGTCGAACTCCAGGCCCTTGGCCGACGCGATCGGCAGGACCACGACGGGCGAGGTCAGGTCGACCGACGGGTCCGCGGGGCCGTCCGGGGTGTCCGGTCCGGCCACGGGCTCCGCGGTGCCGAGCAGCCGCTCCCGCAGCGCCCGCACCCGTGCGGTCGGGGCGAGGACGACGGTGCGCCCGTCCCCGACCGCCCCCGCCTCCTCGGCCAGCACCTTCGCGACGGTGTCGTCCAGCGTGCCGTCGTGCGCCCCGACGCGCACCGCCCGCGGCGGCACGCCCGTGCTGCGCACCGAGCGGGGCGCGGCCAGCCCGGGCTCGATCACGGCGAGCACGTCGTCGGCGACGTCGGCGATCTCCGAGGGCGTCCGGTAGTTGACGGTGAGCTGCTCGAGCCGCCACCGGTTCGCGACGTAGGGCGAGAGCACCTCCCCCCAGGACGACGCCCCGGCCAGGTCACCGGTCTGGGCGATGTCGCCGACGAGCGTCATCGACCGGCTGGGGCAGCGCCGCATGATCAGCCGCCAGGCCATCACCGACAGCTCCTGCGCCTCGTCCACGATGACGTGGCCGTAGGTCCACTCGCGGTCGGCCATCGCCCGGTCGGCGGTGGTGTCGTAGCGGCGCACGGCCTGCCGCTCGGCCAGCCGGTCGGCGTCCACGACGTCCCCGGCGCGCAGCAGCTCGTCGTCGAGGTCCTCCTCCAGGTCCAGGACGTCGAGCACGCCCTGGGCGTAGAGCACCTCCTCGCGCAGCGCCGCGGCCTCCCGCGCGGCCCGCTCCGCGCCGTCGTCGCCGAGCAGCTCGGCGGCCTCGTCGAGCAGCGGGACGTCGGCCGGGCTCCAGCGCTGGCCCGGGGGCAGGTCGGGGCCGGGGGCGGGGCGGGCCAGGCGCGCCCGGTCGGCGGGGGGCAGCCGCCGCGCCACGGAGTTCAGCCTGCGCCCGTCGGCGAACAGGTCGGTGAGCAGCTGCTCGGCCGACAACGTGGGCCACAGCTCGTCGAGCTCGCGGCGCAGCGCGGCGCTCTCGGTGAGCTCCTGGCGGATGTCCTCCAGGTCGCCGGAGTCGAGCAGCCGCCGCCCGTTCAGCCCGGGGCCGCCCAGCGTGCGGGCCATCTGGTCGGCCAGCAGCCGCACGACCTCCTTGCCGAAGATCCGCTTGGCCTCGTTGTGCGGCTTGCGCGAGCGCCGGGCGCGGGTGCGGGCGGTGTTCACCAGGTCCCGGTCCAGCCGCGCGGTCTGGCCCTCGACGTCGATCTCGACGGGGCGCCGCGGCACCTGCTGGCGGTCCCGGACGGCGGCCGCGATCACGGCCGCCATGTCGGCGCGGCCCTTCACCTCGGCGACCTCGACCGGCTCGGGGCGCCGGGCGTCGAGTCCCGGGTAGAGCTGCCCGACGGTGCCCAGCACGACGGAGGTCTCCCCCAGCGACGGCAGCACCTGGCCGATGTAGCGCAGGAACGTCGGGTTCGGGCCGACGACCAGGACGCCGCGGCGGGCCAGCCGGTCGCGGTGGGTGTAGAGCAGGTAGGCGGCCCGGTGCAGCGCGACGGCGGTCTTGCCCGTGCCGGGGCCGCCCTGCACGACCAGCACCCCGGACGGCTTGGACCGGATGATCGCGTCCTGCTCGGCCTGGATGGTGGCGACGATGTCGGACATCCGGCCGGTCCGCCGCGCCCCGACGGCGGCGAGCAGCGCGGCCTCGCTGGTCAGCCCGGAGCTCTGACCGGTCGCGTCCGCGGCGTCGAGGTCGAGCACCTCGTCGTCGATCGCGGTGACCACGCGGCGCCGGGTGCGCAGGTGCCGGCGGCGCCGCATCCCCTCGGGCGACGCGGCGGTGGCGGTGTAGAAGGGCCGCGCGGCGGGCGCGCGCCAGTCCATCAGCAGCGGCTCGTACTCGTTGTCCTCGTCGAGCAGCCCGAGGCGGCCGATGTAGCGACGCTCCCCCGGCCCGTCGCCCTCGGCCAGCGCGTCGAGCCTGCCGAACGCGAGCCCGTGCTCCGCGGCGCGCAGGGCGGCGAGGCGGTCGGTGTACATCGCGGTGGCGGCGTCGCGCTCGGTGAGCGCCTGCGGGGTGCCGACCGTCTCGTCGTGCAGCGCGTCGTGCAGCCGGCGGGCCGTCTCGGCCCGCCGCTCGTCGAGCCGCCCGTAGAGCATCGTGACGTAGGCCTGCTCGTGCTCGATGCCGTCGGTGTCCGGGGCGGTGTCCGGGTCGCGGGATGAGCCGGTGTCCGGAGCGGGGGACGTGCTGTTCGACACCGGTGGGTCACCTTCGGTATGTCGGATGAGACGACTGATGAACGTACCAGCGCCCGGTTTCCGCGGCGGGTCAGCGGGTACCCGGACCTGTGCCCGTCCCCGCACCGCCCGCCCGACCCCTCGTCCGTCCGGGGCGTCGTGTCTGACCGCGACTCCGAGTACGCCCACCTCGAACCCCTGTTCGCCGAGTTCGCGGAGCTTCCGGCCGACCATCCCGACCGCGCGGCGCTCCGCGCCAAGCTCGTCACCGGCTACCTGCCCGTGGTGCGGCACATCGCCCGGCGCTTCTCGGGCCGCGGCGAGCCGTCCGACGACCTGGAGCAGGCCGGCACGGTCGGCCTGCTCGGCGCGGTCGACCGGTTCGACCCCTCCCGGGGCATCGACTTCCTGTCGTTCGCGGTGCCGACGATCACCGGCGAGATCCGCAGGCACTTCCGCGACCGCACGTGGTCCATGCGCGTCCCGCGCCGGCTGAAGGACCTGCAGTCCTCGATCAGCGGCGCGGTCGGGCCGCTGTCCCAGGAGCTGGGCCGCGCGCCGCGGCCCAGCGAGATCGCGGCGCGGCTCGACATGTCGGTGGAGCAGGTCGTCGAGGGGCTCGACGCGCAGCAGGCCTACCGCAGCAGTTCGCTCGACGAGCTGGTGGCCGGCGCCGAGACCCCGCTCACGGACACGCTCGGCGAGGTCGACGCCGAGCTGGAGACCGTCGAGTACCGCCAGACCCTCGGGCCGCTGCTCGACGAGCTGCCGGCCAGGGAGCGCACGATCGTGCTGCTGCGGTTCTTCGGGAACATGACGCAGACCCAGATCGCCGACCGGGTCGGGGTGTCGCAGATGCACGTGTCGCGCCTGCTCGCGCAGACGCTGACGCAGCTGCGGGAGAAGCTGACCGCCGCCGAGTGACGGCGGCCGGCCCCTCCCCGCCCGTGCTCAGCGGTCGAACGCGTCCACCACGGCGGCGCAGAACGCCGGGAGGTCGCCGGGGTCGCGGCTGGTGACGAGCGCGCCGTCGACCACGACCTCCTCGTCCACCACCGTCGCCCCGGCGTTGCGCAGGTCGGTGCGGATGCTGGGGAACGCGGTGAGGGTGCGGCCGTCGGCCACCCCCGCGTCGATGAGCGTCCACGGCGCGTGGCAGATGGCGCCCACCGGGGTGCCCGCGTCGAACACGGCCCGGACGAAGGCGCGCACGTCCTCGTCGACCCGGAGCTTGTCGCCGTTGACGGTGCCGCCGGGGAGCAGCACGCCGTCGTAGTCGGCCGGGTCCGCCTCCGCCACGGTGCGGTCCACCGCGAACGTGTCGACCGGCTCGATGTCGCTGTTCATCGCCTGGATCTTGCCGTCCTGCAGGGACAGGAGCTCCGTCCGCGCCCCCTCCGCGGTCACCGCGTCGCGGGGTTCGGTCAGCTCCACCTGCTCCACGCCGTCGGTGGCCAGGATCGCGATGCGCTTGCCGTCGAGGATTCCCATACGGGTGGCCTACCCCGGCCCGGGCGGGGGTACTCACCGCCCATGGGAGATCTGCACAAGGGGGACCACGTGTCCTGGAAGAGCCACGGCCACACGGTCGAGGGGACGGTCGAGGAGAAGATCACGGAGGACACGAAGGCGGCGGGGCGCACCGTCCGGGCGTCGGAGGACGACCCGCAGTACCGGGTGCGGAGCGACAAGAGCGGGAAGGACGCCGTGCACAAGCCGGAGGCCCTGGACGAGGACTGACAGGGACCGACGGGGACCGAGCGGGACGCAGACGACCGCCCGCTCCCGCGCCCGGCACCCGGGCGCGGGAGCCCGGCGTCAGGTGACGACGGGGGTGTCGGCGTGCTCGCGGCAGGTCGCGACCTCCGGGCGGGCCTCCAGCCGCTCGTCGTCGATCTCGGCGCCGCAGACCAGGCAGCGGCCGTAGGTGCCCTCGTCGAGGCGGGCCAGCGCCTCCTCGACGAGCCGGCGCTGGTCGGCCACGGTGTCGACGAGCAGCTCGGTGTCCATCGCGGTGGCCACCTCGCTGCCGTAGTCGCCGGGGTGCTGGCCGAGGGCGCCCTCCTCGTTCGGGTCCCCGCTGGTCTCGGCGCGGGTGCGCTCGGCGAAGCGGGCGCGGTCCTCCAGCTCGGCGAGCTCGGCGGTCAGCAGGTCACGGGCGCGTTCGGTGTCCACGGGTGCGCATACCCCGATGCGACGCGGGCGAACCACGCCGTCAGCCGCCGGGGTGCCGCGCCTTCGGGGCCCGGCCGAACGGCTGCTCGACCGGCTCGACGCGTTCCAGCTCCGGGATCGGGCGGGTGACCGGGTCCCCGGCCAGCGCCAGCGGCTCCCCGTGGTGGGACAGGCGCATCGGCGGGCCGTCGACGAGCTGGTACTGCGCCTCGTCGCGGTGGATCTCCACCCGCAGCTGGCGGCCCTGCCAGCGCAGCCCGAACGCGATCCGGGACAGCGCGGGGGGCAGCCGCGGCGCGAACCGCAGCCCGCCGGAGTCGCACTGCATGCCCCCGAACCCGGCGACGATCGCGATCCAGGTGCCCGCCATCGAGGCGATGTGCACGCCGTGGTCGGAGTTGCCGGCCAGGTCGTCGAGGTCCACCAGCGCGGCCTCGGCGAGGTAGTCGTAGGCCAGGTCGAGGTGCCCGGTGCGGGCCGCCATCACCGCCTGCGTGCAGGCCGACAGCGACGAGTCGCGGACGGTGATCTGCTCGTAGTAGGCGAAGTTGCGGCGCATCTGCTCCATGTCGAACGCGTCCGGCCGCAGCTGCATGGCCAGCACCAGGTCGGCCTGCTTGGACACCTGCTTCCGGTACAGGTCGAAGTAGGGCACGTTGAGCAGCAGCGGGTACATGTCGGGCTTCGTGTTCGCGAAGTCCCACACCTGGTGGTCGGTGAAGCCCTCGGACTGCGGGTGCACGCCGAGCGTCTCGTCGTAGGGGATGCGCATCGACGACGCCGCGTCCCGCCAGCTCGCCATCTCCTCGGCGTTGACGCCCAGCTTCGCCGCGGCGCGGGAGTGCCGAGCCGCGGTGTCGGCGGCGACGCGCAGGTTCAGCTGCGCCATGAGGTTGGTGTAGACGTTGTTGTCGACGATCGCGGTGTACTCGTCGGGGCCGGTCACGCCGTCGATGCGGAACTCCCCGGCGTGGTCGTGGTGGCCGAGCGAGCGCCACAGCCGGGCCGTCTCGACCAGGATCTCCAGCCCGACCTCGCGCTCGAACTCCGTGTCCCCCGTGGCCGCGACGTGGCGGCGGACGGCGTCGGCGATGTCGGCGTTGATGTGGAACGCCGCCGTGCCGGCAGGCCAGTAGCCCGAGCACTCCTGCCCGCGGATGGTGCGCCACGGGAACGCGGCGCCCTTGAGCCCGAGCTGCTCGGCCCGCTCCCTGGCCAGCGGCAGGATCGACTGGCGCCAGCGCAGCGCGTCGGCCGCGGCGTCCGGGGCGACGTGGGAGAGCAGCTGCAGGCAGAACGTCTCGGTGTCCCAGAACGTGTGCCCGTCGTAGCCGGGCCCGGTGAGCCCCTTGGCCCCGATCGCGCGGCGCTCGGCGCGGGCGCCGGCCTGCAGCACGTGGAAGATCGCGACGCGGACGGCCTGCTGCAGCTCCGCGTCGCCGTCGATCTCGATGTCGGCGACCGACCAGAACTCGTCGAGGTAGGCCCGCTGCTCGTCGACCAGGCCCGGCCAGCCCGTGTAGCGGGCGGCGGCGATGGCGGCGCGCACCTGGTCGTGCACGGCCGAGAGCGACCGGCGCGAGGACCAGCCGTAGGCGAGGTACTTCACGACCGTGAGCGTCTGCCCCGGCTGCAGCCGGGCGATCACCGTCGTGCGGGCGACGTCGGGGTTGGCCTCCGAGGAGATCTGCAGGCCCTCGGGCCCGTAGACCTCGTGGTCCATCGCCGCGGCCACCCGCAGCCCGGACGCGCGGGTCTGGTGCACCAGGGTCGCGCTCGTGCCGCCGTGGCGGTGCTGCTCGGCCACGAGCGGGTCGGTCATCGCCGCCTCGACGCGCGGGTCGTCGTCGTCGCGCGCGGGCAGGGCCTCGTTGGCCACCAGCTCGGACTGCACGACGAGCAGGGCGGGCGCGTCGTGCACCTCGACCTCGTAGCGGATCGCCGCGATCGCCCGCTGGGTCAGCGACACCAGCCGCACGGAGCGGACCGTCACCACGCGCCCGGCCGGGGACTCCCACTCGACCTCGCGGGTCAGGGTGCCCGCCTGCATGTCGAGCACCCGCTCGTGGTGGCGCAGCGTGCCGTAGCGCAGGTCGAACGGCTCGTCCTCCACCAGCAGCCGGATGAGCTTGCCGTTGGTGACGTTGATGATCGTCTGGCCGGACTCGGGGTAGCCGTAGCCGCCCTCGGCGTAGGGCAGCGGCCGCTTCTCGAAGAACGAGTTGAGGTAGGTGCCCGGCATCTGGTGCGGCTCGCCCTCGTCGAGGTTGCCGCGCAGCCCGATGTGCCCGTTGGACAGCGCGAACACCGACTCGACCTGGCCGAGCAGCGCGAGGTCGAGGTTCGGCTCGCGCACCACCCACGGCTCGACGGTGAACGCCCGCCCCGGATCCGGGCTCACAGCAGCTCCTCCAGGTCGGCGACCACCACGTCCGCCCCCGCCGCGCGGAGCCGGTCGGCGTGGCCGAGCCGGTCGACGCCCACGACGAACCCGAACCCGCCCGCCCGGCCGGCCTCCACACCGGCCAGCGCGTCCTCGAACACGACGGCCTCCTCCTTGCCCACCCCGAGGTCGGCGGCGGCGGCGAGGAACGTGTCCGGCGCGGGCTTGCCCGGCAGGCCGCGCTCCTTCGCGGTCACCCCGTCGACGCGGTGGTCGATGTAGCGCGTGAGGCCGGCGACCTCGAGCACCTGCGCGGCGTTCGCCGAGGACGACACGACCGCGGTGGCGAGCCCCGCCTCGCGGACGGCCTCGAGGTAGCGCACCGAGCCCGGGTAGACCTCGACGCCGACGGTGAGGATCTTCTCCTGCACGAGCTCGTTCTTGATCGTGGACAGGCGCACCAGCTCGTCGTGGTCCAGCACGATGCCGCGCGAGCGCAGGAAGGAGTCGGTGCCGTCGAGGCGGGGCTTGCCGTCGACGTAGGGGCCGTAGTCGGCCGAGACGTCGAAGGGCACGAACTCGGTGCCGTCCCGCTCCGCCCGGGCCCGCAGGTAGTCGTCGAACATCTGCTTCCACGCCGCGGCGTGCACGCTCGCGGTGTCGGTGAGCACGCCGTCGAGGTCGAAGAGGCACGCGCGCGTGCCGTCGGGGAGGCCGAGCATGCGCGCACGCTACCGACCGCGCCCGCACGCCGGTCCGCCCGGACTCCGGAGTTCACGAAGCCGTGATCCGGGCCGTCCGGGTCAGCCGGGCAGGACCAGCCGTGCCGGTGTGCCGGCCGTCGTGGACACGACGACCTCGCAGCCCTCCGCGGTCCGGCGCGCGGTCAGGGCGAGCAGCCCGCCCTCGCGGTGCGGCTCGATGTCCTGCTGCACGGCGGCCCGGACCAGGCCCAGCAGCCCCAGCGCGTCCACCGGCACGCCGGCCAGCCCGTCGTCGACCTGCACCGCCACCTCCAGCCGCGGCCCGAACCGGGCCCGCTCCAGGTCGAGGTAGGCGCGCACGGCCTCCAGCTCCCGGCCCAGCGTGCTCTCCGCGGGCCCGTCGGCCACCCGGGAGAGGTCGGCGAAGCCGATGAGCAGCTCCCGGGCCCGGGCCGGGTCGGTGCGGATGAGCGAGGCCACGGTGTTGAGCGAGTTGTAGACGAAGTGCTGCTCCAGGCGCCGCCGCTCCACCTCGGGCGCGGGCGCGGGCTCCGGTCCGGCCGCGGGCGGCCCCGCCGGGACGGCGGCGGCCACGGCGGTGGCCGGCTCGGGCGCCGCGGGCTCCG
>JAPLAT010000476.1 GCA_026393175.1 Pseudonocardiales bacterium | reverse complement strand
GACGGTGCCGGCCCCGGCCCCGGTCCCCGTCCTCACGACGACGACGGCCGTCCCGGTCCCGACGACGACGCCCGCCCCCACCCCCGCCGCCGAGCCCGCCACCACGGAGCCGACGACCCCCGCCCCCGCGCCCCCGACGCGCCGGGCCGCCCCGGCGACCGACGCGCAGTCCGCCGTCGTCGCGGCCACGAACGCCGAGCGCGAGGCGGCGGGCTGCGACGCGCTGCGCGTCGACCCGCGGCTCACCGAGGCCGCGCAGGGGCACGCCGAGGACATGGCGGGCAACGACTACTTCTCGCACACCAGCCGCGACGGCCGGGCCTTCGACGACCGCATCCGCGACGCGGGGCACCCGTCGCCGGGCGGGGAGAACATCGCGGCGGGCCAGGAGAGCGCCGAGGAGGTCGTGCAGGCCTGGATGGACTCGCCCGGTCACCGGCGCAACATCCTCGACTGCGACTTCGCCGCGATCGGCGTCGGCCACGACCCGCGCGGCGACCACTGGGTGCAGAACTTCGGGTTCTGACCGGGGCGGCAGGACCGGCGGCGGGGCCGCGCCGCTGGCTATCCTGCGGTCGCCGTGCGCAGCGCGCGGCCCGCCTGACCCCCCGGGAGCGCCGATGCCGGTCGTCGACAACGCGATCTACGTCGACGGCCGCCGCGCGAAGGTCCCCGAGACGCTGGACCGCACGTTCGAGGAGCTGCGGTCGTGCGTGGGGGGCTTCTGCTGGATCGGGCTGCTGCGCCCCAGCGAGAAGGAGATCCAGGCCGTCGCCGAGGAGTTCGGGCTGCACGGCCTGGCCGTCGAGGACACCGTCACCGCCCACCAGCGGCCCAAGCTGGAGCGCTACGGCGACGTGCTGTTCGTCGTGCTCCGGCCGGCCCGGTACGTCGACCGCGACGAGGTCGTCGACATCGGCGAGGTGCACCTGTTCGTCGGGCCGGAGTTCGTCATCACCGTGCGGCACGCCGAGGAACCCGACCTGGGCGCGGTCCGGCACCGCCTCGAGGCCGACCCGGAGCTGCTCGACCACGGGCCGTACGCCGTGCTGTACGCCGTGCTGGACAAGGTCGTCGACGACTACGCCCCCGTCCTGGACGGCCTGCAGGACGACATCGACGAGATCGAGGTGCAGGTCTTCGGCGGTGACCCCGGGGTCTCCAAGCGGATCTACACCCTCACCCGCGAGGTGATCGAGTTCCAGCGGGCGGTCGAGCCGCTGGACGGGCTGTTCGTCGAGCTGCGCGAGCGGCTCAAGGAGCGGGCGAGCGAGTCCGACCTGGAGCTGCGCCGGGCGCTGCGCGACGTCGTCGACCACGCCACGCGCGTGATGGAGCGCATCGAGGCCTTCCGGACGCTGCTCACCAACATCCTCACCGTCAACGCCGCGCTCGTGGGCCAGCGCCAGAACGACGAGATGGCGCGGATGACCCAGGCGGGCTACGAGCAGAGCGAGCAGGTCAAGCGGATCTCCTCGTGGGCGGCCATCCTCTTCGCCCCCACCCTGATCGCCTCGGTCTACGGCATGAACTTCGACGTCATGCCCGAGCTGCACTGGACGTTGGGCTACCCGTTCGCCGTGCTGCTCATGGTGCTGCTCGGGGTGGGCCTCTACACCGCGTTCAAGCGCCGCGGCTGGCTGTAGGCACCGCCCCGAGCAGGCGCGGCCGGGGCTGGCAGCGCGGGCAGCTGAAGCTGCTGCGGTTCATGAACGCCTCGCGGCGGATGGGCGTGCCGCAGCGCCGGCACGGGCGGTCGGCCTGGCCGTAGGCGTCGAGCGAGCGGTCGAAGTACCCCGACGCGCCGTTGACGTTGACGTAGAGCGCGTCGAAGGACGTGCCGCCCGCGGCGAGGGCGGCGTCCATCACCTCGGCCGCGGCGGTGAGCACGGCCCGGCCCTGCGCGCGGGTGAGCCGCTCGGTGGGGCGCTCCCCGTGCAGGCGGGCCCGCCACAGGGCCTCGTCGGCGTAGATGTTGCCGATGCCCGACACCACGGTCTGGTCGAGCAGCGCGCGCTTGAGGCCGGTGCGGCGGCGGCGGATGCCGGCGACGGCGGCGTCGAGGTCGAAGCGGGGGTCCATGGGGTCGCGGGCGATG
>JAPLAT010000470.1 GCA_026393175.1 Pseudonocardiales bacterium | reverse complement strand
GATGGAAGCTCTACGGGCGCTCAAACGCCGCCTGGCCAGGGTCGTGTTCGGCCTGCTGACCCCCACCACGACCAGCGCGGCCGGCACCCTGCCGGCCGCGGCTTGACATAGGAGCAACGTGATGGACCGGACACGGATGTCCGCTGGGGTGACGACGACACGGTGTTCGTCCTGCACTACGACACCCGCGACCTCGACGACGAGATCGACGACGAGGTCGTCCTGCGGACCTTCCTCACCCGGCTCGTCGAGGGACACGCTCGGTGGCCCGCGGGAGAGCTGGGAGGCCGCCCGCAGCACCCCGATCAGCCGGCGCCTGGTGGTCGTCCGGCCGTGGAACGCGGAGGGATAGCGAGCCGCGTCAACCTCAGGCCCTCTGGCCCGGGGGCGGCCCGAGGCGTACGGGCACGGCGGGCCGACCGATGCTCTTCGATGTCGCCGTCACGGAGGTCGGCGGCAACATCGCCGAGCACGCCCGCGACGGCACCCCGCTCGACTTCACCCTGCACGTCCGCGTGCACCCGGACCGGATCGAGGGCGACTTCCTCGACGACGGGCGCCGGGCCGAGGTCGACCTCGCCGCCGCCGCGATGCCCTCCGCCATGGCCGAGTCCGGGCGGGGCCTCGCCCTGACCCTCGCGGCGGTGGACGAGCTCGTGTACCGCCGCGACGGCGACACGAACCACTGGCGCATCGTCCGGCGGCGCCGCACCGGCTGACGACCGGCCGGGGCACCACGGGCCGGCCACGCCGACCCCGGTGTCCGCCCCGGCCCGCTAGCGCTTGCTCAGGTGCTGCTGGAACCAGTCGCGCTGCGCCGGCGCGGACTCCCGGAACGCCTCCCCGACGTAGGCGTCGAAGTGGCCGACCGGCAGGACCAGCAGCCGCTTGGGCTCGTGGGCGCGGCCGTAGGCGGCGAGGCTCAGGTCGGAGACGGTCAGGTGGTCCTCCGCGGCCACCACCATCATCAGCGGCGTCGGGCTGATCCGCGGCAGGTAGTCGCCCGGCTCGTACTCGGTGAACATCTCCACCGACCGCAGCGTCACCTCGTTGCGCCACGTGGTCGCCCGCTGCCGGATCGGGCCGAGGAAGAAGTCGTGGGTGTCGGCCGTCGGCAACGCGCACGGCTCCGCCGGGTCCTCGGTGTAGCAGACGGGGATCATCGCCGGCGGCTCGCCCGCGTACCGGGCGGCCCGGTCGGCGTCGAACGCGGCCCGCAGCCCGGCGATGTGGTCGGCCCGCACGAGCCGTCGTGCGTTGTCGTAGCCGCTGATCAGCGGCACCTGGGAGACGACGCACCCCACCCGCCGGTCCTGCGCCGCGACGACGAGGACGTGCCCCCCGCTGTAGCTCGACCCCCACACGCCCACCCGCGACGCGTCGATCTCGGGGCGGGCGCTCACCCAGGTGATCGCGGTGCGGTAGTCGCGCACCTGCTGCCACGGGTCGATCTCGCCGCGCGGCTCGCCGTCGCTCGCGCCGAGGTTGCGGTTGTCGTACGCCAGCACGGCGAACCCGCCTGCCGCGAACACCTCGGCGTAGTCGTCGAGGTACATCTCCTTCGTCGCCGAGAACCCGTGCGCCATCACGATCACGGGGAAGGGGCCGGTGCCCTCGTCGGGCCGGTAGAGCCATCCGCGCAACGTGACGCCGTCCTCGGTCGCGAACTCCACGTCGTCCCGCATCCCGCACCTCCTCGTCGATGGTGCCGATGACACTGGCGGACGCCCGGCCGCCGGTCTTGACCGTCCCTGCACGGCACCGGGCCGCGCGTGCAGAGGATGGACAGCGCCCGACCCGCCCCGGATACTCGGCCCGGCGCAGGGCGGCGGGAGCACCACGTGGCGAGAGCGACGACCAGCGGCGCGACCGGCGCCTGGTCACTGCAGCAATGGCCGGCGGCCGAGCGCCCCGAGGCGTGGCGGGACATGATCTGCCGCACGCACCTGCCGTGGCAGCTGGACGTCGACCCGGACGCCGACCCCCGCGCCGGCGCGACGATCACCGAGCGCCCGCTGGACGGCCTCACCCTCGTCGACTGCTCCGCCGGCCGGTGCTCGGGCCGCCGCGGCCGCGCCCAGATCCGCGAGACCGACGGCGAGTACCTCGGCGTCCTCGTCGTGCTCGACGGCCACGAGCACATCGAGCAGGACGACCGCCAGATCGTGCTGGGCCGCGGTCAGGCGCTGGTCTGGAGCAGCACGCGGCCCCTGCGCTTCGCGGTGCCGGTCGGGCTGCGCAAGCGCACCCTGCTCGTCCCCCGCAACCGGCTCACCGGGGTCGAGCAGGCCGACGTCGACCGGGTGACGACGCTGTCCGGCCCCGCGAGCCGCCTGCTCGCCGAGCACCTCGGCGCCGTCTCCGCGGTCGGGGACCTGCCCGCGGGCGCGGCGGCCGCGGCGGCGAACGCCGCGCTGGAACTGCTCGCGGCCGCGCTGCCCGGCCCCGGGCGCGACGGTGCCGACCTGCCGCGCTGGGAGCAGGTGCGCGACCACATCGAGGACAACCTGGCCGACCCGCTGCTGCGCCCGCACCACATCGCGGCGGCGCACGCGATGTCGCTGCGCGCGCTCTACCAGCTGTTCGAACGACGCGGTCACACCGTCAGCGGGTACGTCCGCGCGCGCAGGCTCGCCCGCGCCCGTGCCGAGCTCGCCCGCCTCGGCCGGGCGACGACCGTCGCCACCACGGCCCACCGCTGGGGCTTCGCGGACCAGGCCGCGTTCAGCCGGGCGTTCCGCCGGCAGTTCGGCTGCTCGCCCAACGACGTTCGGCTCGACCGGGCGACGGCGGACGCCGGAGCCGCCGGGGCGCGGCCTCAGCCCGCCGCGGCCCGCCGCCGGTAGACGGTGAGCAGGGTGCTGTCGCCGAACACGGTCGCCTCGTCGAGCGTCCACGCGGTCCGGTCCGGCGTCCGGCCCCAGAGCCGGCGGCCGTGGCCGAGGACGAGCGGTGAGGTCATGAGGTGGATCTCGTCGACGAGGTCGAGCCCGAGGAGACCCTGGGCGAGCTGGATGCTCCCGGGCACGGAGATCTCGCCGTCGACCTCCTGCTTGAGCCGGGTCACCTCCTCGGCCAGGTCGCCGCTCAGCACGGTCGTGCCCGCCCACGTGGGCTCGGTGAGGGTGCGGGAGACGACGTACTTCGGCATGGCGTTGTACTTGTCGGCGAGCTCGCCCTCGTACTGCGGCCAGGCGGCGGCGAAGCCCTCGTAGGTCCGGCGTCCCAGCAGGAGCGCCGCGGCCCGGAGCGCCTCGGCCTCCTTGTACCGCTCGCCGTCGGGCCCGCGGTCGAACTCGAAGCTCCAGTTCTCGTACCGGAAGTCCT
>JAPLAT010000523.1 GCA_026393175.1 Pseudonocardiales bacterium | reverse complement strand
CTGGAGGAGACCGGCATCGACGTCGAGATCAGTGGCCTGGTCGGCATCTACTCATACCCGGGCCACGTCATCGCCTACGACGACGGCGAGGTGCGGCAGGAGTTCTCGATCTGCTCCGAGCTCGACAGGTCGGCGGCGCTTTGGCGACGAGCAACGAGTCCACGCAGGTGTACTGGGTGGAGCCAGCGGCGGTCGGCGGTCTCGCCATGCACCCGCGGATGCGGGTGCGGATCGAGGACGGCCTGCGGGGCGACCCTCAGCCGTACTTGGGCTGAGGGATCCCGGCGGCGGTGTAGCGCTCGATCGTCCGGTCGACCGCGGCGACCAGTTCTTGAGCCGCGATGTCGATGAACTGGCCGACGATGCTGTCCAGCCCATATCGGGTTCGGATCTCGGCCAGACGGTCGTCGACCGTCAGCCGCTGGCCGTCCGGGCCCGTGACCATGTCGCAGTACCAGAGCGCATCGCGAAGCGGTATCTGCTCGTCAGGGAACTCTGCGATCTCAGCAGCGCAGCTCTGCCTCCCTGAGGGCGCACGAGTGATGGGCCACCAGAGCCCATAGCCTGGCCGGAGCGCTCCGCCTTTGAAGAAACCGGGCGCCGTCGAGTGGATGAAACCTTGTGGTGGCCAGGTCAGGAGCGTAGCCGATGTCGTGCAGGACGGCGGCGGTGACTACAAGCTCACCCTCCTCGACGGCTGGTGCAATTCTGCGGGCGTCTGCGGCCGCTGACTGCACGTGCGCCCACCGCCGTGGCAGCGCATCGCCGAGATACAACGCCGCCGTCTCGTTGGCCAAGTACGCCGCTGTCATCCCAGCATCCTATAGGTGGATGGCCCTTCGTTCCGCAGACCGTAGGCCTCATTTAAACGTTCGGCATAGCCCGAATCTTAAAGAGATTTCGTTTGGATGCTCCACGCCAACGAGGTCGATCCGTCAGCAGCGATTACATGGTCCTACTCTAGGGTCGTTCGTGTCATAAGTCCTGCCGCAGAGCCGGCGAGGGTCAGTCTCTGTCATCGGCGGATCGCGAGTAGGAGGTCGCACAGCTATTGTGCCATCCGTCGGCGATATGTCATGATGTGAAAATGAATGCATCTGATGGCAATACCTCCCAAGTTTCCCGATGGAGGCGGGTGCTAGGACGGGCCGCGCCCGCCGTCGGTATCACCGCCGCTTCAGTACTAGTTATCCTCGTCTTGTCGCCCCTGTTTCTTCAGGTCGCTGCACTCATCTATCCCGTCGACTGGATACAACTGAGTGCTATTGGGCAGAGTTTCACGGGTGTAGCGGCCCTGCTCTCCGCAGCGGCGCTTGGCGCGGCCATTCTGACGATTCGACTTCAGACTCGGCAGAACTTGGCAGCCCAAGAGCAAGCATTGCGACAGACTCAATACGAAATCACAAAGCTGGCTATCGAGAACGACGACCTGATGGAGGTGGCCGCAGGCCTGTTTCCCGCCGATGCTGATAGGAAAGCCCTTCGACAGCATACTTATCTGACGATGAGCCTCCGCCATTTTCAGTTCGTATCGATGGTGAAGTCGATGCCACGCGACGATATAGAGTTCATGATCGAATCAGAGTACTTCGCGAATCCGGCCGGTGTGGCACATTGGTCCCGTGTTCGACCGTTATGGAGTACGGGCAAGAGGACGAGTTCAGAGCGTCGTTTTCTTAATGCCGTAGAGGCTGTGTACGAACGTGTGCGGATCATTGACGACGATGTTGTCTGATGGTCTACTCGCCCTCTATGGCGTAAGGCAGATCGAACTCACCGGCCTTCACGCCTCGGATGAACGCGAGCCATTCCGCAGCTGAGAAAATGAGGGTCGTCCCCTCAGTGTCACGAGACGAACGGATCCGCAATGAACCGTCAGGAGAAAACGCAACTTCGACGCAGCCATTAGCCCCGCAGAATGAGCTGGTCCGATACGCTGTCATTCCAGTTCTCCAACGTTAGAAGCATTTGGCATCAACTGTAGCCGCGTTGACCGCTTCTGGGTAGCCTCAATCGCTGGCAAGTCAACGATCGGCCCAGCATGCCAAGGCAGTCGCCATCGCCCGTAGGCGAAGCCTGTACCCGCTAGCCGCGACCCTGCGATTGTACTGTTGCTCCAAAGGGGTCAAAGATGTCGGTTCAAGGCGGCTCGCGCTCTGCTCTTCCCAGAGCAGGCAGCCTGGATCTCGGAGAGCTTGCCCGCCAGTGGTGGCGTTCATGTCCTCAGGCGGTAGCATCGTCCGATGCCGATAATCGATATCTGGACAGTCTACGGGTTCAAAGAGAACCCCTACAGCAATCAGACTTTGCCGCCCGATGAAGTCGGCGACTACCTGCTCGCTGGACGCGACGAAGAGGTAGCAAAAATCCAACGAAGAATTGCATCCGGCAGCACGCATCCCTCTGTCGAGGGCCTGCGGGGGTTAGAAAGTCCAGTTTAGTCGCGGTCTCTGGCTACCGCATGCAGGTGCAATGTGTCGAGGATAAGTCGGGCGTTCTCTATCTTCCTGCTCGCCGCTTGTTCGAGGCATCGGAGTCGCTCGATGAGATCGAAGCCGAAGTATGGCGAGAGGTCGCCCAGACTCTTATTTCCAACGCCGACGCATTCCGGCAATGTGGCCTTGGAGTTCCCAGTGTGGCCGCTTTGGATCGATGGCTTAATGATCCACAGTTCAGGAGCGGGTCTCTCGGTGCGACAGGCTTCAGCGCAAGCGCCGACATGACAGCCAACACGGCTAGCGGATTCGCCGAGTCAGGCTTTCCTCGTGCGGTTCGTGAAGAATTGGAACGCTTGTTCCCGACTCGGGCAAGTGGCGGAGTAATGTGCGTTCTCGATGATCTTGAATTACTTCAGAGTTCAACTAAAGCCAAAGCGGTCCTGGAAGCCTTGGGGGACCGACTGTTCAATATCCCCCAGCTGCGCTGGATCCTGTGTGGGTCTCGTGGGATCGTCTCGCGTGCTCGATCGCAGCGTTTGAGTGGCTTTCTTGAATCTCCGATGATATTGGGACCCCTGAGTCGCGAAGCGTCGGTTGACCTGGTCGGTCGCCGCATCGACTTGTATGGAGGCGAGGGGGCGACGCGGGTCCCTGTGTCTCCCCAGGCCTTCGAGTACCTATACCGGGCGCTGAATTCGAATCTGAGGGACTCGCTTACATATGCTCAAGAATTTGCGGGATGGTTTTACGAGGAATACGTCGCGGCCGGTACGGAGATTCCTCCCCATGCTGATTTGGGGCCGCTGCTGGAGTCGTGGCTAGCGTCGACGTCTGACCGGGCTATGCAGGATGCGAGGGGCATCCAGCCTCGGGTCTGGCAGTTCTTCGACGCGCTTGCTCGGGCCAATGGGACGTGTCGGTCAAGCGATTGGGATCAGTTTGCATTCAATACTCAACAGCAGCTCGGTAGTTCAGTAACGGCACTTGAATCGGTCAACCTTGTCGTCCGCGAGATTGATCCAGAAAATGCCTCACGTTCGCTTACGTCAATTACGCCATTGGGTTGACTGATATATCTTCAGCGCAACCGGTACTTACTTCCTTCTGCTGATATCTCAGATGCTACATAGCAGCGAAATTATCGTCAGGCTGTACCGAGTCGGGTCGCCAGTCCATCGCGTCCATGCTCGGCGCAGGCAACCGTGTTTACGATGATCACGTTCCGGTAGGCGGGGATGCTCCCCCATCGCCAGTCGGCGTCATCACCTGCACATGGTGCGGCACGTGGTGCGAACGTCCGTCGCGTGGTGCGGCAGGGGAGGTTGGGTGTGGCAGGAGTGGGACAGGAAGCTGCTGTTAGGGGCGCTGGAGACGGCGCATGGCTTCCTGGCAGTCAAAGGGTCAGGGGTTCGAGTCCCCTCAGCTCCACGCAGATCAGAAGGGGTGTCGCCACGGGCGGCGCCCCTTCGTCGTTCCCGGAGGGTGTGGTGGTCGTCAACGGACCCCCTCGCCGCTGGGTCGGTCACCACGGGCCGGGGACGGGCGCAGGGCGGGGTGCAGCCGGACGAACAGCGCGGCGAGCGCGCACGCGACGGCGGCGACGAGCACGGGCAGTTCGGGCGATCGGCCGTAGAGCGCGGTGCCGGCGACGGGCGCGACGACGAACGTGAGCGCGGTGACCGTCTGCACCAGGCCCGCGACGGCTCCCTGCTCGTCGGGGCCGACGAGCAGGGTCGGGGCGGTGGTGTAGCCGGGGATGGCGAGGCCGAGCCCGGCGGCGAGCACCACCAGCGCCACGACGATCAGCCCCAGTGAGTTCGCGACGAGCAGCACGAGCAGGCCCAGCAGCGCGATCGGCGACCCGACCCGCAGCAGCCGCGCGGCGGGCCAGCCCAGCCGGGGGACGACCACGCCCTGGGCGAGGATCAGCACGACACCGGAGGCGAACGACGCCGCGCCGGTGGCGCTCACCGTCGCGGCGGCGTCGAGGCCGAGCCGGTCCTGGACGAGGAAGCCGAGCACGATCAGCGTCATGCCCAGGGCGAGGTAGAGCCCGAACCCGCCGACCAGCACCGGCCACAGCCGCGGGTCCCAGGGCCGCAGCGCGGACCGGTCCGCGGGCCCGCCCGGTGTCGTCCCCGCCGCGGTCGTCGGCACGGCCGAGGTGCGGGGTACCAGCAGGGCGACCACCCCCAGGGCGAGCGCGACCACGGCGGGGGCGGTCCAGAGCGGGCCGAGCAGCCCGGCGAAGCCGAGCGCGCCGCCCAGTGCCGGCCCGAGCGCGACCGCCAGGCCCTGCACCGCGCCGATCCGCCCGATCCCCGTCGTGCGGTCGGCCTCGGAGGTGGTGGTCGCCGCGACGAGCGCGATCGCGGCCACCGGCACCGCCCCCACGCCGGCACCGAAGAACACGCTCCGGGTGGCCAGCATGAGGGCGAGCGTCGCCCAGGGGTCCAGCCCGCCCGCCAGCGCGACCTGGGAGACGACGGCGAACCCGGTCATGCCGGCCAGGGAGAGCAGCATCCCGGCGAGCAGCACGGCGCGATGCCCGTAGCGGTCGACCGCACGACCCCACAGCAGCGACGTCCCCGCGAACACCGCCGCCCCCGCGGTCAGGACGAGCCCCAGGGCGATCTCGGACAGGCCGACCTCGCGCGCCAGCGGGGCCTGCAGCGGTGCCAGGGACTGCTGCGCGGTGAACACGGCCAGGACCGCGATCAGCAGGCCCGGCAACCGCCGTCCGGTGGTCACATCACCCTCCACCCGTTGTGTACGCTGTACTTCCGAGGTGAGGTTGTCCTTGCTTGCACGGATCTGTCAAGGGGGATGTGGATGAGGACGACCGGTGCGGCCCGGGGCGCGCTGACGCGGGGCCGGATCGTGGCGACGGCCACCGCCCTCGCGCGCGCCGAGGGCATCGCCGCGGCGAGCATGCGGCGCATCGCCGAGGAGCTGGGCAGCTCGCCGATGGCGCTCTACCGCCACGTCGCCGACCGCGAGCAGTTGCTGCTGGCGATGCTGGACGACGTGGCGGCCGGGGTCGTCCTGCCCGAACCGGCGGACGATCCGCGCGTCGAGCTCACGGCGATCATGACGGCGGCGCACGCCGCGTTCCGGCGCGACCCGTGGGTGGTGGAGGTACTGGTCGTCGACGGGCTGGCCAGCCCGCTGATCCTCCCGGTCGTCGAGCGGCTGTTCCTCGCCCTGGAGCGGGCCGGGCTGCACGGTCGCGCGGCCGCCTCCGGGTACGCCCTGCTGTGGCACTACCTGTACGGCGAGTCCATCTCCCGCCGGCACGACCGGCCCGACTCGTTCGGCCGCCGCATGGTCCGGGGGATCGGCGACACCTACCCCGCCATCGCCAGGGTGGCCGCCGCCCTCGCCGATCAGGACGGCCGCGACTACTTCGCCGAGAACCTGCAGCGCCTGCTGGGCGGCCTGCTCCCGCCCGGCGGCTGAGCAGCGCCGTCGACCGGTCGTCGCCGCGCCCGCACCTCGGGAGCGCACCCCGCGCGGGTGGTCGCGGTGGACGGCCGGGGCGGGCCGCTGCACGATGCGGCGGTGCCGACCGTGACGCGCGACGCGCCGCCCGAGCGGCGGGGCGGCGTGCGGGCGGCCGGGCGCGCCGCCGGGGAGTTGCTCGTCACCGCGGGCGCGGTGGTGCTGCTCTTCGCCGCCTACCTCGTGGTGGGCACCGGCTGGGCGGCGGCGCGCGACCAGGACGCCGCCGCGGCCGAGCTCGAGCGCCGCTGGTCCGGCGGCGCCGTCGCGGAGCCGGCGCAGCCCGCCGTGGGGGCTCCGGTGCTGGTGCTGGAGGTGCCGCGGCTGGGCCGGGCGTTCACCGTGCTGGAGGGCGTCGGGGCCGACGTCCTGGCCCGCGGCCCGGGCCGCTACCCCGGCGCCCCCGACCCCGGCGTGCCCGGCAACCTCGCGATCGCCGGGCACCGCGTCACCCGCGGCGCCCCGTTCGACGCCGTCGACGCCCTGCGCCCGTGCGACCCGCTGGTGCTGCGCACCCGCGACGACTGGTGGGTCTACCGGGTGCTGCCCTGCGGGCCGCCGCTGCCCGCCGACTACGCCGACGTGCCGGGCCTGCGCGTCGTCGGCCCCGGCGACGGGACGGTCCTCGTGCCCGTGCCCGGCCGCCCCGGCGCGCCGCCCACCGCGTCGCTGCTGACGCTCACGACCTGCCACCCGCGCTTCTCCGCGCAGCAGCGGCTCGTGGCGCACGCCGTCCTCGTGCGGTCGCAGCCCGTGACCGACGGCCGTCCCGCCGAGCTGGGGGCGCCTGATGTACGGGTGGCTCTGGCGGCTCCTCCCGGGTCCCGTCGCGGTGCGTGCGCTGCTCGCCCTGCTCCTGGCCGCGGCCGTCGCCGGGCTGCTGTGGACGGTCGTGTTCCCCGCGGTCGAGCCGCTGCTGCCGTTCGACGACAGCGCCGTCGGGACGCCGACGCGCTGACGATCCGTCCCCCGCTCGGGTGGAATCCGCCGCCGGATTCGGCGTACAGGGCCGATCGGCCCAACGATGTTGCTCCTACTGATGTGACGCATGTGACGCATGGTGCATTTGTGACTACATGGCGCGCAGCGGGGCGGGGACGAGCTGGGGAGTGCACGTGCGTCGGTGGGCGGCCGTAGGGCTGGTCGTGGCGATGGCGTCGGGTCTGCTGACGCTGGTGGCGCCGCAGGCGGAGGCGGTGGTGGTCCGGCCGTTCACGATCGGCTACGACGCCGACGTGTTCGGGGACTTCATCGAGGTCGGCAACGGCAACATGCGCTGCCCGACGGCGACCGAGGCGCCCACGGCCCCGGTGTCGCTGCTCGTGTGCGCCGCCGGGCAGGCCCGCACCGACCTCACGAACAGCGCGGTGAACGACAACTTCGCGCTGCGCTACGCCGACGTCGACTCCGACGCCGCCACGTTCAACTCCAGCCGCGCCGCGCTGACGATCCCGGCCGGCGCCCGCGTCACGTTCGCCGGCTCAACTGGGCGGGCAACACCGGCGGCTTCCGCAACGGCAGCGGCGTGGTGACCCAGACGCCGCCGCAGTGCGGCTCCCGCGGCGCCGGCACCGCGCCCACCGGCACGCCCGAGGCCACGTCGGTGCGCCTCACCGTCGGCGGTACGGCCCCCCGCGTGGTGCCGCCCGCGTCGTTCACCCGCGACCCCGAGTCGGCGTTCGCGACGAACAACAACCCGCAGTACTACTCCGCCTACGCCGACGTCACCGCCGCCTTCGCGGCCACGCCGACCGGCACCGAGCTGCCCGTCACCGTCGGCAACGTATGGGCCCCGCAGGGCTTCGGCTGCTTCGCCGGCTGGTCGCTCGTCCTGGTCTACGCCTACGACACGCCGAACCCCAACGCCCCGTTCAAGCGCTCGGTGTTCGTCTACGACGGCCACGTCCGCCAGGCCGCCTCCGACCCGGTGACCACCACGACGATCCAGGGCTTCCGCGTCGCCGACCCCAACGTCCGCATCGGCGTCACCGCCTACGAGGGCGACCTCGGCATCACCGGCGACCAGCTGCTCATCAACGGCACCGCGGTGCCCGAGCGGCTGTCGGGCGCGTCGAACAACTTCTTCGTGTCCAACGCCCAGGGCGCGACGAACCCGGCGGTGCCCAACAACTTCTCGGTCGACGCGAAGGACGTCGCGATCAGCAACGTCGCGGCCGGGGCCACGTCGGCCACGGTCGGGTTCTCCACGAACGGCGACTCCTACCTCGCGCAGAACCTCGTGTTCTCCGCGCCGATCCCGTCGCTGTCGATCACCAAGGACACCGTCGGCGGGCCGTTCCCGCCGGGCGCGCCGGTCACGTTCACCATCACCGTGCTCAAGCCCGGCGGCGCGCCCGCGACGAACGTGCGGGTCACCGACGTGCTCTACCCCAGCTGCGACCGCGACCTCGGCACCCTCGTCGCCGACCTCCCGCAGACCTACACCTGCACGGGGCTCGCCCCCGGCGCCGACGTCACCAACACCGCCACCGTCACCGGCACCAGCCCCTTCGGCGACCCGCTGACGGCCACCGACGGCGCGTTCGTCGACGTCATCAACCCGGCCGTCGGGATCACCAAGACCGCGGACCGCGCGTCCTACGCGCCCGGCGAGACCGCGACGTTCACCGTCGTCGTCACGAACACCGGCGACGCGCCGCTCACCTCGGTCGCCGTCACCGACGTCGCCGTCCCGTCGTGCGCGAGCACCCGCGCCTCCCTGGCCCCGCAGCAGAGCTACACCACCACCTGCACCGCCGTCGCGCCGCTGCCCGGCGACGCCAACACCGCGACTGTGTCCGCGCTCGACCCGCTGCTGCGGCCCGTCACCGCGACGGCCACCGCCCCCGCGCCGACGCCCGGCACGATCGGCGGGCGCGTGTTCGTCGACGTCGACGACAACGGCACGGCCGACGCCGGGGACACCGGCATCGGCGGCGTCACCGTCACCCTCACCGGCACCTCGCTCACCGGCGCCGCCGTGAGCCGCACCGCCACCACCGGTGCCGACGGCACGTACACGTTCACCGGCGTCCCCGCGGGCACCTACCGCATCGTCGAGACCCAGCCCGGCGCCTTCGACGACGGCCGCGACCGCGCGGGCGCCTTCGCCGTCGCCGACGGGAACGACGCCGTGCGCGTCACCCTGCCCCAGGGCGGTGCGAGCACCGGCAACGACTTCGCCGAGCTGCCGGCGTCGTCGCTGGCCGGGGCCGTGTACGAGGACGTCGACGGGGACGGGGTGCGCCAGCCCGGCGAGCCCGGCATCGCCGGCGTGACGGTCACAGTCACCGGCACCGACGAGGCCGGGAACGCGGTGACCCGCCCGGTCACCACCGCCGCCGACGGCACCTGGACGGTCGCGCGGCTGCGCGCCGGCACCTACACCGCCACCGCGGCCCAGCCCGCCGGGTTCGCCGACGGCCGCGACGCCGCCGGCACCGCGGGCGGCACCGCGGGCAACGACGTCGTCACCGGCATCGCCCTGCCCGCCCGCACCGCCGCCACCGGCTACACGTTCGGCGAGACCCGCGCCGCGAGCGTCGCCGGCCGCGTCGTCGACGACGCCGGCACCGGCATCCCCGGCGTCACCGTGACGCTGACGGGCGCCGACGGCGCCGGCGCGCCGATCACCCGCACCGCCACCACCGCCGCCGACGGCACCTGGGCCGTCACCGGGCTGCCGCCCGGCACCTACGCGGTGACCGAGACCCAGCCGGTCGGCTACGGCGACGGGCCCGAGACCGTCGGCACCGCGGGCGGCGTGACCGTCGCGCCGGACCGGATCCAGGGCATCGTGCTCGCCTCCGGGCAGGCCGGCACCGGCTACGTCTTCGCCGAGACCCGCTCGTCGCTGGCCGGCGCGGTGTACCGCGACGACGACGCCGACGGCGTCCGCGACGAGGGCGAGCCGGGCCTGCCGGGCGTCACCCTGACCCTCGAAGGGCCGGGCGGCCCGCGCACCGCCGTCACCGGACCCGACGGCGCGTACCTGTTCGCCGGCCTGCTGGCCGGGGAGTACACGCTGACCGAGACCCAGCCCCCCGGCCTGCTCGACGGGCGCGACACGCCCGGCAGCGCCGGCGGCACGCCCGTCGCCCCGGACACCGTCCGCGGCATCGCGCTCCCCGCGGGAACGGCCGCCACCGGCTACCTGTTCGGCGAGGTCGCGGCCGCCGGGATCTCCGGGAGCGTGCTCGACGACGCGGGCGGCCCGATCCCCGGCGTCACCGTGACGCTCACCGGCACCGACGACCTCGGCGCCGCCGTCAGCGCTACCGCGACCACCACCGCCACCGGCGCCTACGCCTTCCCCGGCCTGCGCCCGGGCACCTACGCGCTGGCCGAGACGCAGCCGGCCGGCTACGGCGACGGGCCCGACCGCGCCGGGACGCTCGGCGGGACGGTCACCGGGCCCGACCGCATCGAGGGCATCCGGCTGCCCGGCGGTGCCGCCGCCACCGGCTACGACTTCACCGAGACCCGCGGCGCCATCGCCGGGTCGGTGTACGAGGACCGCGACGGCGACGGCGTCCGCGAGGACGGGGAACCGGGCATCCCCGGCGCCACCGTGACCCTCGAGGGCCCCGGCGGGCCGCGCACCGCTACGACCGGCGCCGACGGCGGCTACGCCTTCACCGGGCTGCTCGCCGGCACCTACACGCTGCGCGAGGAGCAGCCCGCGGGCTACGCCGACGGCCGCGACGCCGCGGGCACGGCGGGCGGCACGGTGTCGACGGGCCCCGGGGGCGTCGACGTCATCGAGGCGATCACGCTCGACCCGGGCGAGGCCGCGAGCGGCTACACCTTCGCCGAGGTGCGCGGCGCCACCCTGTCCGGCCGCGTCGTCGACGACGCCGGCGCGGGCATCGGCGGCGTCACCGTGACGGTCACGGGCACCGACGGCGCCGGCGCGCCCGTCCCCGCGCGCACCGCCACGACCGCCGCCGACGGCACGTTCGCCGTCACCGGGCTGCCCCCGGGTACGTACACGCTCACCGAGACCCATCCCGCCGGCTACGGCGACGGCCCCGACACCGCCGGCACCGCGGGCGGGACGGCGGGCGACGACGTGGTCGAGGGGATCGTGCTCACCTCCGGCGGCACCGGCGCCGACTACGTCTTCGCCGAGACCCGCGGGTCGATCGCCGGCGTGGTCTACCGCGACCTGGACGGCGACGGCGTCCGCGACGACGGCGAGCCGGGCGTCGCGGGCGTGGCCGTCGCGCTCGACGGCCCGACCCCCGGGCGCGCCGTCACCGACGCCGACGGCGCCTATCGGTTCACCGGCCTGCTCGCCGGCGAGTACACCGTCACCGAGACCCAGCCGACCGGGCTGCTCGACGGCACCGACGCCCCCGGCAGCGCCGGCGGTACCGCGATCCCGCCCGACACCATCGCGCTGACCCTGCCGCCGGGTGCGGCCGCCACCGGCTACCTGTTCGGCGAGCTCGACCCGGCGTCGCTGCGCGGCCGCGTCGTCGCCGGGGACACCGGGATCGCGGGCGTCACCCTCACCCTGGAGGGCCCGACCCCGGCCACGGTGACCACCGGCCCCGACGGCACGTTCACGTTCACCGACCTGCTCCCCGGCACGTACACCGTGCGGGAGGCGCAGCCCGCCGGGTACGGCGACGGCCCCGACACCGCGGGCGACGCGGGGGGCACCGCCGGGAACGATGTGGTCACCGACATCGTGCTCGCGCCGGGGCAGGCGGCCGCGGGCTACCTGTTCACCGAGACCACCGGGTCGATCTCCGGGTCGGTGTACGAGGACCTCGACGGCGACGGCGCGCGCGACCCGGGCGAGCCCGGCATCGCGGGCACCGAGGTGGACGTGACCGGCGAGGGCGGCACCGTCCGCGCGGTCACCGACGCCGACGGGAACTGGACCGCCGCGGGCCTGCTCGCCGGCACCTACGACGTCACGCACGTGCAGCCCGCCGGCTACGTCGACGGCATCGAGGCCGCCGGCAGCGCGGGCGGCACCCCGGACGGCGCCGACGCGATCGTCGGCGTCACCCTCGACCCGGGCGAGGCGGCCACCGGCTACCTGTTCGGCGAGGAGCGCCTGGCCGGCATCTCCGGCGTCGTCGTCGACGACGCGGGCCTGGGCATCGCGGGCGTGACCGTCACGCTCACCGGCACCACCGGGGCGGGCACCCCCGTCACCCGCACCGTCACCACCGGGCCCGACGGCAGCTGGGCCTTCGGCGACCTCGCCCCCGGCACCTACGCCGTCACCGAGACCCAGCCCGCCGGCTACGGCGACGGCCCCGACACCGCCGGCCCGGCCGGCGGCACGGTGACCGAGCCCGACACCATCTCCGGCATCGTCCTCACCTCGGGCCAGCAGGAGGCCGCGGGCTACCGCTTCTCCGAGACCCGCGGCGCGCTGGGCGGCACCGTCTTCGACGACCTCGACGGCGACGGCGCCCGCGACGAGGGCGAGCCCGGCATCGGCGGGGTCGTCCTCACCCTCGACGGGCCCACGGCGGGCACCGCCGTCACCGCACCGGACGGCAGCTACCGCTTCACCGGCCTGCTCGCCGGCACCTACACCCTCACCGAGGCCCAGCCCGCGGGCTACCTCGACGGCGCCGAGACCCCGGGCACCGGCGGCGGCACCGCCACCCCGCCCGACGCGATCACCGGCATCGTCCTGCCGCCCGGCGGCGCGGCCGAGGGCAACCTCTTCGCCGAGTTCCGCGGCGCCTCGCTCGCCGGCACCGTCACCGACGACGCCGGCACCCCGATCGCGGGCGTCACGGTCACCCTGACCGGCCCCGGCGGTCCGCGCACGGCCATCACCGGGCCGGACGGCGCCTACGCGTTCACCGGGCTCGCCCCCGGCACCTACGACGTCGTGCAGACCCAGCCCCCCGGCTACGGCGACGGCCCCGACACGGCCGGCACCGCGGGCGGGACGCCCACCGACCCGGACACGATCGCCGGCGTCGTCCTCGGCTCCGGCACCGTCGCCACCGGGTACGCCTTCACCGAGACCCGCGGCGCGATCCGCGGCGCGGTGTTCACCGACCTCGACGGCGACGGCGTCCGCGAGGAGGGCGAGCCGGGCATCGCCGGGGTCACCGTCACGCTCACCGGACCCGGCGGCGAGCGCACCACCGTCACCGCGGGCGACGGCACCTGGGCCTTCACCGGCCTGCTCGCCGGCGACCACACCCTCACCGAGACCCAGCCCGAGGGCTACCGCGACGGCGTCGACACCGCGGGCGCCGGCGGCACCGTCACGGCGGACGACACCGTCGCCGTCACCCTGCCCGCGGGCGGCACCTCCGACGGCACGCTGTTCGCCGAGACCGTCGGCGCCTCGCTGTCCGGCCGCGTCGTCGACGAGACCGGCGGCGGCGTCCCGGGCGCGACCGTCACCGTCACCGGCACGACCGGCGCCGGCGCGCCCGTCACCGTCACCGCGGTGACCGGCCCCGACGGCAGCTGGACGGTCGGCGACCTAGCCCCCGGCACCTACGACGTCGTCGCGACCCAGCCCGCCGGCTACGGCGACGGCCCCGACACCGCCGGCAGCCTCGGCGGCACGGTCGGGGACGACGCGGTCCGCGGGATTGTCGTCGGGTCCGGCGCGGCCGGCACCGGCTACGTCTTCGCGGAGACCCGCGCGACGCTGTCGGGCGCGGTGTTCGAGGATCTCGACGCCGACGGCACCCGCGACGAGGGCGAGCCGCCGATCGCCGGCGTGCTCGTCACCCTGACCGGCCCGGACGGGCTGGAGCGCACCACCGTCACCGGCGCCGACGGCACCTACGCCTTCACCGGTCTGCCGGCCGGGGAGTACGCGCTCACCCAGACCCCGCCGCCGGGCTACCTCGACGGCGCGGAGACGGTCGGCGACGCGGGCGGCACCGCCACGCCGCCGGACGCGATCACCGCGATCCCGCTCGGTCCCGGCGCCGTCGCGGGCGGCTACCTGTTCTCCGAGCTGCGGCCCGGCTCGCTCGCCGGGGCCGTGCGCGACGAGGCGGGCACCGGTGTCCCGGGCGTCCTCGTCACCGCGACCGGCCCGGGCGGCGCGACCGCCACGGCCACGACCGGACCCGACGGGACGTACGCGCTCACCGGCCTGCCCCCCGGCACCTGGACGCTGACCGCCGCCCAGCCCGAGGGCTACGGCGACGGCCCCGACACCGCGGGCACCCTCGGCGGCACGGTCACCGAGCCGGACACGATCACCGGGATCGTCGTCGGGTCCGGCGCCGCCGGCGGCGGCTACCTGTTCACCGAGGTGCGCGGCGCCGTCCGCGGCAGCGTGTTCGTCGACGCCGACGGCGACGGCGTGCGGCAGCCGGACGAGGCCGGCCTGCCCGGCGTCACCGTCACCCTCGACGGGCCCGGCGGCGTGCGCACCACCACGACCGGTGACGACGGCTCCTTCGCCTTCACCGGGCTGCTCGCCGGCTCCTACACGCTCACCGAGACCCAGCCCGCCGGCTACCGCGACGGCGCCGACACCCCCGGCACGCTCGCCACGGCCGCCGGGAACGACGCCGTCACGGTCGCGCTGACCCCCGGCGGCACGTCGGAGGGCACCACGTTCGCCGAGACCGTCGCCGCGTCGCTCTCCGGCGCCGTGCGCGACGAGGCCGGCGGCGGCGTCGCCGGCGTCCCGGTCACGGTGACCGGGCCCGTCACGGTCACCGTCACGACGGGCGCGGACGGCACCTGGACCGTCGGCGACCTGCCCCCGGGCACCTACACGGTGTCGGCCGGGCAGCCGGCCGGGTACGGCGACGGCCCCGACACCGCGGGCACGCTCGGCGGCACGCCGACCGAGCCGGACACGATCACCGGCGTCGTCGTCGGGTCCGGCGCGGCCGGCACCGGGTACCTGTTCACCGAGACCCGCGGGTCGCTCGCCGGCGCCGTCTACTCCGACACCGACGGCGACGGCGTCCGCGACGGTGTCGGCACTCCCGAGGTCGAACCCGGCCTCGGCGGCGTCCTGCTCACCCTCGACGGCCCGGGCGGGCCGCGCACCACGGTCACCGCGGCCGACGGCAGCTACCTGTTCACCGGCCTGCTCGCCGGCACCTACACCCTCACCGAGACCCAGCCCGACGGCCGCCTCGACGGCGCCGACACCCCGGGGACGGCGGGCGGCACGGCGGTCGCGCCCGACACGATCGAGGCGATCGCGCTCGACCCCGGCGCGGCGGCCACCGGCTACCTGTTCGGCGAGATCGACGCCGCCACGCTGTCCGGCCGCGTCGTCGACGACGCCGGCACCGGCATCCCCGGCGTCGAGATCACGCTCACCGGCCCCGGTGGCGACGCGGCCATCACCCTGACCGGCCCCGACGGCGCCTGGGCCTTCCCCGGGCTGCTCCCCGGCACCTACGCGGTGACCGAGACCCAGCCGGCGGGGTACGGCGACGGCCCGGACACCCCGGGCCCGGCCGGGGGCGAGCCGCAGGAGCCCGACACCCTCGCCGGCATCGTCCTGGTGCCCGGGCAGGTGGCCGACGGCTACCTGTTCACCGACACCCGCACGTCGCTCACCGGCACGGTCTTCGACGACCGCGACGGCGACGGCCTCCGCGAGGACGGCGAGCCCGGCCTGCCCGGCGTCGTCCTCACCCTCACCGACGGCGCGGGCGCGACCCGCACGGCCGTCACCGGCGAGGACGGCACCTACCGGTTCGACGGGCTCCTCGGCGGCACCTACACGCTGACCGAGACCCAGCCGGCCGGCTACACCGACGGCGCCGACACCCCCGGCTCCGCGGGCGGCACCGCCACCCCGCCGGACACCGTCACCGGCATCGCCGTCGCCCCGGGCGTCCCGGCCACCGGCTACGACTTCGCCGAGACCGTCCAGGCGGGCGTCTCCGGGCGGGTCACCGACCAGGAGGGCACCGGCGTCGCCGGCGTCACCGTGCGCGGCCCCGTCGTGCGCGAGGTCGTCACCGCGGCGGACGGGTCGTGGGCGGTGACCGACCTGCCGCCGGGCACCTACGACGTCACGGCCGCGCAGCCGGCCGGGTACGCCGACGGGCCCGACCTGCCCGGCCCCGGCGGGGGTACGGCCACCGAGCCCGACACGATCACCGGCATCGTCCTGCCCTCGGGCGGGACCGCGCCGGGGAACGTGTTCACCGAGCGGTCCGGCTCCGTCGCCGGGCGCGTCGTGGACGCCGGGGCGGGCGACGCCGGGATCGGGGGCGTCACGGTGACGCTCACCGGCACCGACGCCGCGGGCACCGCGGTCATCCGCACGGCCGTCACCGACGGCGACGGCGGCTACGTGTTCCGGGGCGTGCTCGCCGGCACCTACCAGCTCGACGAGACGCAGCCGCCGGCGTTCACCGACGGCCCCGACACGCCGGGCTCCGCGGGCGGCCGCCCGCTCCCGCCGGACACGATCACCGAGATCGTGCTCGACGCGGGGGAGGACGCCACCGGCTACGTGTTCGCCGAGACCGTCGGCGCCGTGCTGTCCGGCCGGGTCGTCGACGAGACCGGCACCGGGCTGCCCGGCGTGGTCGTCACCGTCACCGGGCCGGTCACCCGCACCGCCACCACCGGCGCGGACGGCACGTGGACGGTCGGGGACCTGCCGCCCGGCACGTACGACGTCACCGAGGCGCAGCCCGGCGGCTACGGGCCCGGCACCGCCGAGCCCGGCACCGCGGGCGGCACCGCCGCCGGCCCGGACCGGATCACCGGCGTCGTCGTCACCCCCGGCCAGGCCGCGGGCGGGTACGTCTTCACCGACCCGCGCGGGTCGCTCGCCGGCGCGGTCTACCGCGACGCCGACGGCGACGGCACCCGCGGCGAGACCGAGCCCGGAGTGCCCGGCGTCGTCGTCCGCCTCACCGGCACCGACGACCTCGGTGGCGCGGTGGACCGCACCGCGACCACCGACGCCGACGGCCGGTTCGCCTTCCCCGGCCTGATCGCCGGCGCCTACACCCTCACCGAGGAGCAGCCGCCGGCCCTCGGCGACGGCGCCGACACCGTCGGCTCCGCGGGTGGCGTCCTCGTCGCCCCCGACACCGTCGACGGCATCCGGATCGACGGCGGCGAGGACGCCACCGGCTACCTGTTCGGCGAGCGCGGCGCGGGCATCGGCGGCGCGGTGTTCCTCGACCGCGACGGCGACGGCGTCCGCGACCCCGACGAGCCGCCGCGGGCGGGCGTCGAGGTGGAGCTGCTCGACGCGGCCGGCACCGTGATCGCCCGGGCCACCACCGGACCGGACGGCACCTACGCCTTCCCCGGGCTGGCGGCCGGGGACTACACGGTGCGGCAGGTGCAGCCCGGCGGGGTCGGGTCCACCACGCCCGACAGCGTGCCCGTCACGCTGGCGCCGGGCGGGTCGGCCACGGTCGACTTCGGTGACCGGCTCGGGTCGGTGAGCGGTGTCGTCACCACCGACGCCGACGGTGACGGCGTCCGCGAGGCGGGCGACCCGCCGCTGCCGGGGGTCACCGTGCGGCTGCTCGACGCCGCGGGTGCCGAGCTCGCCACCACGGTGACCGACGACCAGGGCCGGTACGTCTTCGCCGACCTGCCGGCGGGCGACTACGCCGTCGTCGTGGTGGCGCCGGAGGGCCGCACGCCCACCGGTCGCGACGCGGGCGGCGACGACACCGTCGACTCCGACCTCGACGCCGGCGGCGCCAGCGGGCCGCTGACCGTCGCGGTGGCGCCGGACGGCACGATCGGCGAGCTCGTCGTGGACGCCGGGTTCCTGCCGGCGGCCGGGCCCGAGCCGGGCACGGTGTCCGGCACGGTGTTCCTCGACCGCGACGGCGACGGCCTGCGCGGACCGGACGAGCCCGGCCGCGCGGGTGTCGTGATCGAGGTCGTCGACGGCACCGGTGCGGTGGTCGGCACGGCCACGACCGGCGCGGACGGCGGCTACGCCGTCGGCGGCCTGGCCCCGGGCGCCTACACGGTGCGCGAGGTGCAGCCGCCCGGCAGCGGGTCCACCACCCCGGACGAGGTGCCGGTCACCGTCACCGCCGGTGCGGGGGCCACCGCCGACTTCGGCGACCGCCTGGGCTCGGTGTCCGGCGTCGTGTTCTCCGACGACGACCGCGACGGCGTCCGCGACCCCGCCGAGCCGCTGCTCGGCGGCATCCCGGTGCGGCTGCTCGACGCCGGCGGTGGCGTCGTGGCCACGACGGCCACCGACGACCGCGGCGCGTACGTCTTCCCCGACCTGCCGGCGGGGGACTACCGCGTGGAGGTGGAGCCGCCCGAGGGCCGGACGCCGACTGTCCGGGACGCGGGTGACGACGACAGCGCCGACTCCGACCTCGACCCGGCCACGGCCACGACCGGTCCGCTGGTCGTCGCGGTCGGGTCGGACGGCGCCATCACGCAGGTCGGGTCCGTGGACGCGGGGCTGCTCCCGGCCGACGTCCCGACCACGACGCCGCCGACCACCACCACGGATCCGACGACGACGGAGCCGACGACGGAGCCGTCGACCACGACCGTGCCGCCCACGACGACGGAGCCGCCGGCAACGACGGAACCGACGACCGTGCCGCCCACCACGACGGAACCGCCGGCGACGACGGAACCGACGACGGTGCCGCCGACGACCGAGCCGACGACCACCGCGCCGACGACCACCGCGCCGCCGACGACCGCGCCGCCGACGACGACCGTGCCGCCCGGCCCCGAGCCAGGCGCCATCGGCGGGGTCGTGTTCCGCGACCTCGACGGGGACGGCGTCCGCGACCCGGGCGAGCCCGCCCTGGCCGGGGTGCCGGTCCGCATCGTCGACGCCGAGGGCCGCGTGGTGGCCGAGGTCGTGACGGGCGCCGACGGCCGCTACCTGGTCAGCGGGCTCGCCCCGGGCCGGTACACCGTGCAGGTGCCGGGCGAGTCCGGCGGCGCCGGACCGGTCGACCGGCCGGCGGTGGTGGAGTCCGGGGAGACCGCGGAGGTGGACGTCCCGCGGGGTGTGGTCGTCCCGACGACCCCGCCGACGACCCCGCCGACACCGACGCCCACGACGGAGCCGCCGACCTCGGAGCCGCCGACCTCGGAGCCGCCGACGACGGAGCCGACCGAGGATCCGACGACGGAGCCGACCGACGGGCCGACGACCGAGCCGACCGACGGGCCGACCGACGGACCGACGGCGGGACCGACCGACGGGCCGTCGACCCCGGCGACCCCGCCGTCGCCGGCCACGTCCGGCCCCGGTGCCGATCCGGGCGAGCCCGGCGACGGCCCGGCCGACCGCCCCGGCGGCCCGGGCGGGGGCGGCCCGGGTGGGGACCTCGCCTACACGGGGGCCCCGCTCGTGGAGATCACGGTGCTGGGCGTGGTGGCGCTGCTGGCCGGCCTGCTGCTCCTGGTGGTCACCCGCCGCCGGCGGGCGACCGGTCCGGACGAGCCGCAGGACGGGCCCTGACCCGGGACGGGACCTGACCTCGCAGACCCTGTGACGACCTCGCAGACCGCCGGCGGTCTGCGAGGTCACCACGGGGTCTGCGAGGTCGGGCGGACGCGCCGCCGGTGAGGGCGGCCGTGGTCTGCCTCACAGCGGGTTGAGTGTGCCGCAGCGGCACGGCCTTTCCTGGCGGAGCACCCACCACCCGTCCCAGGAGAGGCCCATGGACAGCACCGACCACGACCGCGTCCCGACCGGTGGGGAGCGGCCCGCCCCGGTCCCCACCGCGGGGGCGCAGCCGACGTTGCTCGACCAGATGGGCGGCCCGATGGGGTTCGTCTTCTCCGCCGTCCCGGTCCTCGTCTTCGTGGCGGCCAACACCGTCCTGCCCCTGACGGCGACGATCATCGTGTCGGTCGCGGTCGCGCTGGCCATCGCCGGCTACCGGCTGCTGCGCGGGGAGGCCCTCGGTCTGGCCGCCGGCGGGCTGCTCGGGCTCGCGCTGGCCATCGGCATCGTCGCCCTGACCGGTTCGGCGCGCGACTTCTTCGTCGTCGGCATCTGGGTCTACCTCGCGGCGTTCGTCGTCACGCTCGGCTCGGTGCTGGTGCGCCGGCCGGTGACCGGCGTCGTCTGGAACCTCGTGCACGGCGGCACGCACGCCTGGCGCGCCGACCGCCGCGTGCTGCGCGCGCACGACGTCGCCACGCTCGCCGCGGCCGTCGTGTCCGGCGCCCGGTTCGTGGTGCAGCAGTGGCTCTACGTCAGCGACGAGACCGGCTGGCTGGGCATCGCGCGGATCGCGATGGGCTGGCCGCTGACCGTCCTGGCCGCGCTCGTCGTCGTCTGGGCCTTCCGGCGCAGCAGCACGCGGCTGCTCCCGTCGCGCTGACGAGGGTGGCCGACCCGGCAGCGGGGGGACCGCACGGTGTCGGAGACCGATCGCGTCCGAGGGGGACGACATGGTGACGGAGTGGCGGCGGCGGTGGGCCGCGCGACGGGTCAAGCCCGGCGACGGACGGCCGCTGAAGCGTTTCCGCTGGTGGCAGATGTTCCTCGGGCGCGCACTGCTCCACCTCGAGCCCGCCGGCGGGGCCGGCCGCCCGGCCGCGTACAGCGTCGACGTGCGGCACACGGGCAGCGCGGAGACCGGCGAGGTCGTGGCGCACCTGTACCGCGACGGCCGGCACCACGCCGCGTCCCGCGTCCCGGCCGTCTTCCCGGTGGAGGGCGGCGTGATCGAGGTGGCGACGAGCGCCTTCGGCGTGAAGCGGGCGCACCTCGTCACCGACGGCGGCGGGGAGCGCCCGCTCACCCCGGACCCGCGCTCGGCCGAGGGGCGCCGGGCCCGCCTCGAGCGCGAGCGGCCCGGGCTGAGCCGGTCGATCGGCGCGGTCTCGGTGGTCGTGCTGGTCGTCGGCGTGGGCGTCAACCTCCTGCAGGTCCTCGCCCCGGTCTCCCGGATCCCGGTCGTCGCGGAGAACGTCGGCGTCTTCGACTCGCCGATCGTGCTGCCGCTGTGGCTCAACGTCGCGCTCGGCCTCGCGGCCGCGCTGGCCAGCACCGAGCGCGCGTTGCGGCTGCGCCACCACTGGCTGCTCGACGCCGGCGGGAACTGACGGTGACACCCCGGACGCGGCGGACCGCGCGCTCCTTGACAGCTGCGGCTAATGCTATTAGCTTTGAGCTAACACGGTTAGCCAAGAGGAGGACGTCATGACCGAGTACCTGACCGTCGAGGGCGGCACGCTCGCCTACGAGGTGACCGGCGGCTCCGGCCCGCTCGTCGTGCTCGCCCACGGGATGGGCGACAGCCGCGAGGCGTACCGGGCGGTCGTCCCCGAGCTGGTGGCGGCCGGGTACCGGGTCGCCGCGCTGGACCTGCGGGGCTCCGGCGGGTCGAGCGTGGGGTGGGCCTCCATCACCCGCACCGACGTCGCGGGCGACCTCATCGCCCTGGTGGAGCACCTGGGCGGCCCGGCGGTGCTGGTCGGGCACTCCTTCGCGGGCGGCGCGGCCACGATCGCCGCCGCGACGGCCCCGTCGCTGGTCACCGCCGTCGTCGAGCTGGCGCCGTTCACGCGGAAGCAGACGATCGCGCTCGGCGACCTGCGGGTGGCGCGCTTCCGCCGCGGCATGCTCCGGCTCGTCGGCACCGGCGTGTTCGGCAGCGTCCGGATGTGGCGCGGCTACCTGGAGGTCGCCCACCCCGGACCGAAGCCCGCGGACTGGGAGGCGCGCCTGGCCCGGATCGAGGCGATGCTGCGCGAGCCGGGCCGGATGAAGGCGCTGCAGCAGATGGGGCGCTCCGCCCCGGTGGACGCCGGCGCGCGGCTCGGCGACGTCCGGGCCCCGGTGCTCGTCGTGCAGGGCACCCTCGACCCCGACTGGGCCTCGCCGCAGGCCGAGGGCGAGGCGATCGTGGCCGCGCTGCCGCCCGGGCTGGGCCGCCTGGAGATGATCGAGGGCGCCGGGCACTACCCGCACGTCCAGTTCCCCGCCCGGGTGGCCGCCCTGATCGTGGCGTTCCTCGGGTCCGTCCGTGCCTAGGGCCGGTCTCGACCCGGCCGGGGTCGTCGCGGCCGGCGCGGCCCTGGCCGACGAGGTCGGCCTCGCCGGCCTGACCATGGGCCTGCTCGCCGAGCGGCTCGGGGTGCGGACGCCGTCGCTCTACAAGCACGTCGCCGGCCAGGACGACCTGAACCGTCGGATCGCCGCACTCGCCCTCGCGGAGGCGGGCGAGGCCGTCGGCGCGGCCGTGCAGGGCCGCGCGGGCCGTGACGCGCTCGCCGCGGCGGCCCACGCGTTCCGCGACTTCGTGCTCGCCCACCCCGGCCGGTACGCCGCCACGATCGGTGTCACGCCGACCGGCCCGGACGACCCGGTCGCGGTCGCGGAGGCGGGTGCCCTCGGTGCCTTCACGGCGGTGCTCCGGGGCTACCCGGTCGCCGCGGAGGACCGCGACCACGCGCTGCGGGCGATCCGCAGCTTCCTCCACGGGTTCGCCACCCTGCAGGCGGCCCGCGGCTTCCAGTGGGCCGCCGACGTCGACGAGAGCTTCGACTGGCTCGTCGACTTCGTCGACCGGGGGCTGCGCCGTCCCGCGTCGGGGGCGGCTCGTTGCGCCGGGGAGGCCGCGGAGGCAGGGTGACGGCGTGCGGCTGGAGAACATCGTCGTCGACGCCCGCGACCCCCGGCGCCTCGGCCGGTTCTGGGCCGCGGCGCTCGGGGCCGACCCGATCACCGACGAGCCGGGCCTGTTCGAGGCGCGGCTGCCCGTCGACGACTACGGCGCGTTCCTCGACCTGTGCTTCCCCCGGGTCGCCGCGCCGTCGACGTCCCCGGCCCGGCTGCACCTCGACCTGGCCGGCGGCGCGCGGCAGCGCGAGGTCGTCGAGCGGCTGCGCGGCCTGGGCGCCGAGCCCGTCGACATCGGCCAGGGCGACGTGCCGTGGGTCGTGCTCGCCGATCCCGAGGGCCACGCCTTCTGCGTGATGGAGGAGCGCACGGCCCACCGCGACACCGGACCGGTCGCGGCGCTGCCGCTGGACAGCGCCGACCCGGCCCGCGACGCCGCGTTCTGGGCCGCGATCACCGGCTGGGTCCCGTCCGCCGGGAGCCCGTCGACGCTGCGCCACCCGTCCGGCCGCGGGCCGCTGCTGGAGCTGTGCCCCGAGCCCGCGCCGAAGGCGGGCAAGAACGCCGTGCACCTCGACGTGCGGCCCGCCGCGGGGGAGGGCGACGTCGCCCGGCGGCTCCAGGACCTGGGGGCGACCGCGGTCACGGGGCCCGGCGAGCTGCCCTGGCAGGTGTTCACCGACCCGTCCGGCAACGAGTTCTGCCTGCTCGCCGCGCCGGACGGGCGGCGGCTCACAGCAGGAGCGTGAAGTAGGCGCTGTTCGGGTCGTCGGTGTAGCCCGCGAACGGGGGGCACGGGGTGAACCCGTGCCGCACGTAGAGCGCCCGGGCGGGGGCGAAGAACTCCTGCGACCCGGTCTCCAGGCTCAGCCGCGCCAGCCCGCGCGCCCTGGCCTCGCCGAGGATGTGGCGCAGCAGCGCGGTGCCGATGCCGCGGCCCTGCCGGGCGGCCGCCGTGCGCATCGACTTGATCTCCCCGTGCGCCGGGTCGAGCAGCTTGAGCGCGCCGCAGCCGACGGTCTCGTCGCCCTCGCGCGCGGTCCACACCGTGACGGCGGGGTCGCGCAGCCCGTCCAGGTCGAGGGCGTGGACGCTCTCCGGCGGGCTGGTCGCCCGCATCTCCCGCAGGTGCTCCTCCAGCAGGGCGACGATGCCCGGCCCGGTCAGGTCGTCCACCACGATCCGCACACCCGGAGTATGTCGGCCGTCCGTGGCACGCTCGCCGCATGACCGAGGTGATCCTGTTCCACCACGTCCAGGGCCGCACCCCCGGTGTCGTCGCGTTCGCCGACGCCCTGCGCGCCGCGGGCCACGAGGTCGCCGTCCCGGACCTGTTCGACGGGGCCACGTTCCCGACCGTCGAGGCGGGGATGGCCCACGTCGAGGAGATCGGCAGGC
>JAPLAT010000451.1 GCA_026393175.1 Pseudonocardiales bacterium | reverse complement strand
GCGGGCTGGGCGGGCGGGCTCGACGACGTCGACGCGGTGCTGGACCTGTCCGGCCTGACCGGCGTGATCACCCACAACCCCGGCGACATGACCGTGTCGGTGCACGCCGGCACCCCGCTGCGCGACCTCGTCGCGGAGCTGGCGGGCCACGGCCAGCACGTCGCGCTCGACGCCGCCCGGATCGCCGACGGCGCCACCGTCGGCGGGCTGCTCGCCACGGGCGACGCGGGCCCGGCCGCGCTGGTGTACGGCACGCTGCGCGACCTCGTCATCGGCGTCACGATCGTGCTCGCCGACGGCACGGTCGCCCGCAGCGGCGGGCACGTCATCAAGAACGTCGCGGGCTACGACCTGGCCAAGCTCATGCACGGCAGCCACGGCACCCTCGCCGCGGTCGCGGAGGTCGTGCTGCGGCTGCACCCGGTGCCGCGGCGCACCGCCACGCTCGCGGTGGAGGCGGCGCTGCCGGACGCGGCCGGGCTCGCCGCCCGGGTGCTGGCCGGCCCGTTCGAGCCGGTGGCGCTGGAGTGGACCAGCGACGGCACGCTGCTCGTCCGCGTCGAGGGCACGGAGGAGGCCCTGCCCGCCCGCGTCGATCGGCTGGCGGAGGCGCTGGGCTCGCCCGTCGAGCGCCACGAACGGCACTCCGGTGCCGACGGGGTGGACGAGGGTGCCGTCCGTGGCGGGGACCCGTGGCTCCGGCACGCCGAGCTCACCCGCGGGGCCGCCGAGAACGCGGTGCTGCGGGTCGGGGCGCGGCCCTCCCGGCTGCCCGCGCTGGTCGGCGAGCTGGCCCCGGTGACCGCCACCGTCGGGCTGGGCACGGGCGTCGCGACGCTCTCCCTGCCCCCCGACGCCGTCGCCGACGCCCATGCCGCCGTGCACGCCGCGGGCGGCACCTCGCACCTGCGCTACCGCCCGCCCGGCTCGGACGCCCCCGCCTGGGGCCCGCCGCCGTCCGCCGTCGCCGTGCTGCGCTCGGTGAAGACCGCCCTGGACCCCGACGGCCGGTTCGGCCCGGGCCGCCTCTCCCCCTGGATGTGATGTGAGCACTCCCGCCGGTTCCGCCGACACGAACCTCCCGCAGACCGGCCCGTCGGCCTTCGACGACCGGCGCCCGCCCGAGCGCGAGCTGCTCGACGACTGCGTGCACTGCGGGTTCTGCCTGCCGACCTGCCCGACCTACCAGCTGTGGGGCGAGGAGATGGACTCCCCGCGCGGCCGGATCTACCTGATGGACCTCGCGAAGAAGGGCGAGATCGGCCTGGAGGGGGCGTTCTCCGAGCACATCGACGCCTGCCTGGGCTGCATGGCGTGCGTGACGGCCTGCCCGTCGGGCGTGCAGTACGACCGGCTGCTGGAGTCGGTGCGCCCGCAGGTCGAGCGCAACGTCGAGCGGGAGACCGGCGACCGGCTGTTCCGCGAGGCGATCTTCGCGCTGTTCCCCTACAAGCGGCGGCTGCGCGTGGCCGCGCTGCCCGGCGCGCTCTACCAGAAGCTGCGCACGGTGCCCGCGATCCGGCGGCTGGCCGAGAAGCTGCCCGGCAGGCTCGCCGCGATGGAGTCGCTGCTGCCGCCGGTGTCGGTGCGCGAGGCGTTCGCGACCCTGCCGGTGTACACCCCGGCGCACGGCACGCGCCGCGGCCGGGTCGCGCTGCTCACCGGGTGCGTCCAGGACGTGTTCTTCCACCGCGTCAACGAGGCGACGGTGCGCGTGCTGGCCGCGGAGGGCCACGACGTGCTCGTGCCCCGCGACCAGCAGTGCTGCGGCGCCCTGGAGCTGCACGCGGGGCGCGAGGACCCGGCGCTGGCCCGGGCGAAGCGCGAGATCGCGGTGTTCGAGGCGCTCGACGTCGACCACGTGGTGACGAACGTGGCGGGCTGCGGCTCGTCGATGAAGGAGTACGGCCACCTGCTCTCCGACGACCCGGAGTGGGCCGAGCGCGCGGCGGCGTTCAGCGAGCGCGTCCGCGACGTGCACGAGGTGCTCGCCGCGCACGAGCCCGTCGCGCCGCGGCACGAGGTGCGGGCCCGCGTCGCCTACCACGACGCCTGCCACCTCGGACACGCCCAGGGCGTGCGCGAGCAGCCCCGCGCCGTCCTGCGCAGCGTGCCGGGCGTGCAGGTCGTCGACATCCCGGAGGCGGCGCTGTGCTGCGGCTCGGCCGGGATCTACAACATGGTCATGCCCGACGCCGCCGCCGAGCTGGGGGTGCGCAAGGCGGGCAACGTGCGGTCGGTCGACCCGGACGTCGTCGTCACCGCGAACCCGGGCTGCCTGCTGCAGATCGGCAAGCACCTGGGCCGGGACGTGCCGCTGCTGCACCCGGTGCAGCTGCTCGACGCCAGCATCCGCGGGGTGCCGGTGCCCCGGACCTGACAGGCGTCCGCGGCCGGACCCGGGGTCGACGAGCCCCGGGTCCGGGACCGGCCGGCGTCAGCCCTCCGCGACGACCGTCGACCCGTCGATCTCCGACACCGCGGGCACGGGGGCGAACGGCGGCGGCGCGGCGCGGTCGAAGTAGCCCTGCCCGATCTCGTCGCAGGAGGCGCCGGGCTCGGGGTGGGTGTTCGGGTTGCCGCGCAGCGCCGCGACGAACCGGTCGATCCGGGGGTCGGCGGCGTCGTCGACGGCGAGCTGGTGCCCCCACGACTGCAGGGAGATCGGGGCGTCCATCCCGGGGAACGGCGACATCACCAGGTACGGCTCGCCCTCGACGCGGGCGGCGAGGGCGGCGACGCCCGTGTCGTCGACACGGTCGGGGTCGTAGGCGATCCAGACCGCGCCGTGCTCGAGGGAGTGCACGAGGTTCTCGGTGCGCAGCGGCGCCGGGTAGACGACGCCGTTGCAGGCCGCCCAGACCTGGTCGTGGGCCCCGCCGACCGGCGGCACCACCGTGTAGGCGACGCGCTGCTCGGGGCCGACGTGCTGCGCGCCGGGCGACTCCGTGACCCGCACGCCCTCGATGGCGGTGGACGGGTCGGGGTTCTCGGCCGAGGGGGCGAAATCCACGAGGGCGACGGGATCGAGCCCGGCCGGTGCGGCCGTCCCGTCCCCCGCGACGGTGGCGGTGCACCCGGCGAGCGCGGCGAGCACGATCGCGGCGAGGGCGGTGCGGACCGGCGTGCGCAGCATGACCGGACGCTACGACATCCGGGTTACGGGGCCGCGCTCGCCGTCCGGGTCCGGACCCACCCTGGGTCGAGGGCGTGCGCGGACTCGACGAGGCGGCGCCGGCTCGGCCGGGGGGGCCCGCCGAGGGCCCGTTCGCGGAGCGGACGATGGCCGCGCTCGTGCTGCACATCCACCGGGAGGTGATCCACCACGGGGCGGAGGTGAGGGTCACCGGCGGAAGTGGTCCCACCCCTCCGGGCCGCCGTCGTAGCCGCGCCCGTCCACCAGCACGCCGGGCCCGCCCTCGCGCACCTCCCCGATCACGGTCCAGCCCGCGGGCGGGGCGCCCGGGAACGTGGCGGCCAGCGCGTGGTCCTCGCCGCCGGTGAGCAGCCAGTGCAGCGGGTCGACGCCCAGCGCGCGCCCGACGTCGGCCAGCCGCGCCGGCACCTCCAGCGCCGCCGACCGCACGTCGACCAGCGCCCCCGACGCCCGCGCGACGTGCCCGAGGTCGGCCAGCAGCCCGTCGGACACGTCGATCATCGCCGTGGCGCCCGCGGCCGCGGCCTCGGGACCGGCGGCGTACGGGGGCTCGGGCACGCGGTGCGCGCCGACGACGGCGACCGGCGACCGGAAGCCGCGCGCCAGCACCGCCCAGCCCGCCGCGGCCCAGCCCAGCCGCCCGCGGACGGCCAGGACGTCGCCCGCGCGGGCCCCGGCCCGGGTCACCGGCGCCCGGCCCTCCAGCGAGCCCAGCGCCGTCACCGACAGGACGACCTGCCCGGCCGAGGTGACGTCCCCGCCGACCACCCCCACGCCCGCCACGGCCGCCTCGGCCCACAGCCCGTCCGCGTAGCCGGAGAGGTCCGCGACGGGCGTGGACGCCGGGCAGGCCAGGCCCACCAGCAGCGCCGTGGGCACCGCGCCCATGGCCGCCACGTCGGCCAGGTTGGCCGCGGCGACCTTGCGGCCCACCTGCTCGGGGGTCGACCAGTCCGGGCGCCAGTGCACCCCCTCCACCGCGGTGTCGGTGCAGGCCACGACGCGCCCGTCGGGGGCGGCGACGACCGCGGCGTCGTCGCCGGGGCCGAGCAGCGTCGTCGCGGGCTGGGTGCGCCCCGCCGTCACCCGGGCGATCAACCCGAACTCCCCGACGTCGGCGAGCGTGGGGTTCGTCTCCCCCGCGGGCGGCGATGTGGCCAAGCGGTCCTCCTCCGGTACGTTCGGCCTCCGACCATCCCACCCCGGACGGTCGAATGCGGAAGGGGCACGTCGTGGTGCAGGCATACATCCTGGTCCAGACCGAGGTCGGCAAGGCCGCCGCGGTCGCGGCCGAGATCGCGGAGATCACCGGTGTGATCTCCGCCGAGGACGTCACCGGGCCGTACGACGTCATCGTGCGTGCCGAGGCCGGCGACGTCGACCAGCTCGGGCAGCTGGTCGTCGCGAAGGTGCAGGGCGTGGGCGGCATCACCCGCACGCTGACCTGCCCGGTGGTGCACCTCTCCTCCTGAGATGAACCGCCTGTCGCCGCCGGTCGCGATCGCGATCGCCCTGCCGCTCCTGCTGGCACTGGCGGTCGCGGGCGTGGCCGTCACAGCGCGGGTCACCGGCTTCGGCGAGCCGCCGCCCGCGGTCGCCGACACCTCCCCGCTGGCCGCGCCCCCGGTGGACGCCCCGGACGCGGGCAGCGGCGAGTGCGCGGCGGTGCTCGCCGCCCTGGACGGCGACCTGCCCGCCGACGGCGCCACACTGCCCGTCCGGGCCCTGGCCGATCCCGCCCCCGAGGGCGTGCGCGCGTGGGCGGCGACGCCCCGCCCGGTGGTGCTGCGGTGCGGGCTCCCCCGCCCGGCCGAGCTGACGCCCGCCTCGCCGCTGCTCGTGATCGACGGCGTCCAGTGGCTGGAGCTCGACGACGGCGTGCCGGACCCGGTCGTCGTCACCTACGTGGCCGTGGACCGCCCGGTGTACGTCGTGCTCACCGCGCCCGTGGACGCGGGCAGCGGGCCCCTGCAGACGGTGTCGGGTGCCGTCCGCGACACGCTGCCGGCCGTGCCGGTCGCGGTGCGCTGACCGGATCCGCAAACCCGCCCCGCGGGCACGGGCCGTGCCGCTACCGTCACGGCGTGTTCCGCTCCGCGCCCGCGACGCTGCTGCCGGCCGTTCTCCTCGCCGCGCTGCTGGCCGCGTGCGCGCCCTCCGGGCCGGCCCCCGCGCCCGACCCGACCACCCCATCCCCGACCGCGCTCGTCCCGCTGCCGGAGCGACCCTTCGAGATCCGCGTCGACGACCTCGACCCCTGCGCCCTGCTCACCCCCGACGAGATCGCCGACCTCGGCCTCGAACCCGGCGGCAACCTCGACGTGCGCAGCTCCGCGCTCTACCGCGGGGTCACCGCGCTGTGCTCGTGGCAGGGGTTCGAGCCGCGGTCGTTCTCGGTCGGGGTCAGCCTGTCGGTCTAGTGATGGTTAGAGCTTTTTTTAGTTATAGAGT
>JAPLAT010000213.1 GCA_026393175.1 Pseudonocardiales bacterium | reverse complement strand
GGCCGTGACGTCGGGGGAGTAGATGTTGCGGGTGGACTGCGTGTTGAACCGCAGGTCGACCTCGTTGAGCAACCGGGTGCTCACCCCGAAGTTGTAGTGCGTCACCTGCGTCAGCTCGAAGATGGACTGGGACAGCGTGTAATTCGCGGCCGGCAGTCTGAACACCGCCGCGGTCAGCGGCTCGCCGAGACCCGGGTTGGTCTCGGTCGCTACGCTGGCGTGACGCTGCTCGAAGCTGACCACCGTGTCCCCGGCGACAACGGCGCGCACCCGCGAGGTGCACAGCGGATGCACGCGCCCGACGCGCGAGTCGTCGGCGCGGTGCCACATCAGCTTGACGGGCTTGCCCATCTTCTGCGAGATCTCGGCGGCCTCGAGCGCGGCGTCGAAGAACAGCTTGCGGCCGAACGAGCCACCGCCCTCGATGACGTGGAAGGTGACCGCGCTCGTCGGCAGGCCGATCACTTTGGCGATCTCGGCCTGCGCGGCGATGGGGTTCTTCGCCGGGCCCCAGATCTCGGCCCTCCCGTCGCGCACGTCGGCGATGGCGGAGTTGGTCTCCAGGGACGCGCCGCTGCGGAAGTAGAACGTGTGCTCGCTCTCCAGGCTCTCGCCGACCACCCCGGCCGGGACGACGAGCGGCAGCTCGGCCGCCTTGATCTCGGCGAGCACCGAGTCGTCGTTGGCGCCCTCGGCGGTCCCGGAGCCCCACCGGGCCCGCAGCACCTGGATCGCGTCGATGCACTGGCCGAAGGTCAGCGCACGGACCGCGATGCCCGTGCCGACCACCTCGACGTCGGTGACGCCCGGCATCCGCCGGACCTCGTCGATGTTGTCCACGCCGTCCGGTGTGCCGTTGAGCGTGGGTGCCCGGCAGACCATGGTCGGCAGCGCGTCGGGAATGGCCAGGTCGGTGACGAACTTTTTCGCCCCGGTCACCATCGCGACCTGGTCGGACTTGTTGCGCGGCCTCCCGACGACCGTGAACTCCTCGCGCGGCTTGAGGAGGACCTCCACCTCCTCCGTCACGTCGGTGCCCGCGACCTCGGCCAGGTCACCGATCGGGATCACCGCCCCGACGGTGCTGGTGATCAGGCCCGCCCGGCTGGTCAGCAGGCTGACCTCCTGCTCCAGCTGGGCCGCTGCCGCGTCGAGCAGCCGCTTGTTGGCGATCGCGGCCGCCACCCGGATCGGGGTGTAGGTGGTGAAGGTGGTGCTCGACCCGGCGGTGATCTGGTTGAACAGCAGCTCCGGGCGGGCATCGGCGAGGGTGACGATCACCTGGTCGGGATCGAGGCCCATCTCCTCCGCGATGATCATCTGAGTGGAGGTGATGATGCCCTGCCCGTTGTCCGAGCGGGGGAGTTCGAAAGAGACCGTGCTGTCGCGGTTGACCGTGATACGGATCAGATTCGCCGTCGCGCGGGATGTCTCGCGCAGGAGATCGAGCAGATCGTAGGCCTCCGGGACCTGCGGGGGCGACACGAGCGGGCTCGCGACTGCGGTCGGGCCCAGCCCGAGCGACTGGCGCCCCATCTCCGCGGCCACCACCAGCGTCGGGGCAGCGATGACGAAACCGAGGAACTTCCGTCGGCTGACGTCGACACGCGGGCGGGCAGGTCGCGGTGTAGCGGCAGTGCGGTGGTGGGCCATCCGGGAGGTCCTCTTCCTGGCAGACGACGGGCTGGAGCCCGGCCCGGTGGAAGCCGGGCGGTGAGCGGTGAGCGGGCACTGTCCTGGTCCTGGGTACGGCGACCCGAGGCACAAGCACTTTCCACGGAGCTAACGATTAACCGGACCGGAAGGTTCGCCCCGCTGTCGACACGGCGCAGTTGCCCTACGAGCCGCAGCTCTCCGTCGCCGAGCGCCTGAACGCGGACCCGGGTCTTCCACGCTGAGGCGCTGGGCCTGCCGGTACCGCGAACCGGCGGTTCCGCTCACGACCGCCACAGTCCCGTCGCCCACCTGTGGTCGTAACGGCAGCCTGGTGCGCCCGTCACCTGGACCGACGGGGGATCCGCGCAGAGACACCCCTGCCGCCTGGTCCTGGACGCGATCTTCTACCTGGTGGTCGGCGGGATCGCCTGGGCGGCGCTCCCGCACGACTTCCCGCCCGCCAAGACCATCTACGGCCTCTACCTCCTCTGGGTCGAGACCGGGGCCTGGCTCCCCATCCACGACGCCTTGCGCGACCTGGTCGTCGCCGACACGAGGGTCGCGACCCCGCCCCGGCCGCTGCAATCATCGCCTCCCAGAGCCTTCTCGGCGCCGACATGTCACCGCGCCTCGCCCGCACCCGCGACTGGTGACCGAGTTCCGAGCCGCACTCCTGGCGATGGACGCGGTCGGCACCGGCCCGGGTGTGGCTGTCGACGAGACCGCCCGCGGTGACGGCATCGGGTTCGCGCCGTCCTCCCGGGGCGCGTGGCGTGCCCTGGACGAGGGAATCGGCGCCAGGGCTGGCCCCGGGGGGGCTGGTCAGGGCGCCAGCCGCTGTGCCAGCGCAGCCAGCCTGTCGACGCCCTCGCACTCCAGGGCGGGCAGCGCGGCGGCCTCGCGGCGCACCGCCGCGAGGCGGTCGGAGGCCGGGGCCCCGCCCACGGCAGCCGAAGCGGTTCGCGACCACGTGTCGGCGAGCCGCCGGTACACCGCGGCCGCCGCGAACACGGCCGGATCGTGGACCCAGCCGCCGAGATCGGTCAGGAACTCCGCCTGCAGCCGCCGGAACAGCCCGCCGCCGGTTCCCGCCTTCTCCACGAACACCTGCAGGCTGAACAGCGCACGATCCAGCGCGTCCCCCGGGAACTGCTCGGCCCAGAGGTCGAGGTCGGCCACGAACGCAGCGACCCCGGCGGTCCCGGCGACCGCCGTCGCACCCATCGCCGGGACCGGGTCGGACATCCCGTGCACCGCCTCGGCACACGCCCTCGCCGCCGCCGCCCGCAGGTCGGGCAGTGCGTCGGGGAAGCCGAGCCGGAAGCAGGTGTGCCGGGTGGGCACCGGGAAGCCGACGGCCGAGCGGGCCCGCGCCAGGTCGTCGCGGCCGATCGTCTGCGGCTCGGCCCGGTCGTTATCCACCACGACAACCGTGCCCGCGTCGTCGTCGTAGCCGATGACGACGATGTCGTGGCGACTCATCCGCATCTTCACCCGCAGGTAGGGCAGCTCGGCCATCTCGGCCCAGCACAGGACCGGGCGGCCCGCATCGAGCTCGTCGCGCACCCACTCCCAGCCCAGCACCGGATCGTCGGTCGAGCGCAGCTCCTGGGCGATGCCGAGGTTCGCGCTGAACTGCTCGGTCAGCGAGGCGCCCCGCCCGACGAGGTAGATCGGGGTCCCGAGGCCGGGACCACGCAGGTAGCTGAAGCTCAGGCTGCCGCCCAGCCCGAACACCGCGCCCTCGCCCATCGGCGCGTCGCCATAGCTCAGGCCGGCCCATTCGAGCAGGTCACGCAGCGAGCCGGACCCGCAGTGCCCGCCGATCCGGTGCGGGTACCCGGCGACCATCGAGCCACCCATCAGGCACCCCGGGCGATCGTGCCGGGCACCGACGGGCGGGTCGGTCCGGTGTCCGCCGTCGCCGTGTCGGGTCGTGCGACACGGAACCTGCTGACCACGTCGGCCCCGTCGGCCGAGCCGAACCGCTCGAAGTGCGCGAGGTCCACCGTGACGAACACGGCGTGCGCGGAGAAACGCACCGCACCGTCGGCGGCGCGCCCCTCGGCCGCCATCGTCAACCGGCGACCCTCCTGGCTGACCAGCCGACCCACCAGCCGGTGCGGCTCCCCCACCGGCACCGGTGCCAGGTACTCCACCTGGAGGCTGCGGGTCACGGCCGGCTGCCGCAGCACGTAGAGCAGGAACGCCACCAGGTCGTCGCAGGCCGACGCCAGCACCCCGCCGTGCACGACACCGTGGGCGCCGGCGTGCTTCGGCGCGAAGGACACGTCGGCCAGCACCTCGTCGCCGACGCGGTAGACCTGCAGCGCGACCCCGGCCGGGTTGTCCGGGCCGCAGCCGAAGCACCGGTCCCCGTGCGGGTCGAGCAGGACCGCGTCCGCTGGCCGCGGAGGAAGCTCCGTCATCGGTGGACCCTTCGTTGCGGTGTGTCCGTCTTCTTGACAGCGGCGGGCCGTCTGTCAGGCTGCCATCATGGCACAGCGGCAGCACCGGTTCCCGGGTGTCACGCGCCACCTGCTGCGCGAGGCCGTGATCGACGCCACAGCCGAGGTCGCCGACCGATCCGGCTGGGAGTCGCTGCGGATGGGCGACGTGGCGGTCGCGGTGGGCATCAGCCGGCAGACCCTCTACGCGGAGTTCGGCTCGAAGCCCGCATTGGTCCGCGCGGTCGTGCTCCGCCGGACCGACCTGCTCCTCGGCGCGCTGTCCGACGTCCTCGCGGACGCGGGCGGCGACGAGCAGGAGGCGGTCCGCACCTGCTGCCGGTTCGTGCTGAACGCCGCCCGGGACGACCCCATGGTCACCTGCCTGCTCACCGGAGCGGAGAGCGGCCTGCTCGACCTGGTCACCACCGACTCGGCCCCGATCATCGACCGGGCCACCGCGGCCCTCACCGGCCACGTCCTGCGACGCCGTCCCTCCGCGGACCCGCGCCGGGTGGCGGTGGCCGCCGACGCACTGGCCCGGCTGCTGGTCAGCCACGTGGTGCTGCCCGACCGCGACGTGGACACCGTGGCCGGTGAGATCGCCGAACTGGTCGGGCCCTACCTCCGAGAGGTCCTCTCGACCGGGTGACCCGCATGCTCCTGTCTCCCGGGCCGTGCGGTGTCGACCCGATGACGGGAGACGCGCCGCGCCGGGACCGACGGGCCGGTCGGCCGACATCGCCGACCCGCCCGCGGGCTGTGCCCCGGCTGCTACCGGCTCAGCACGTCGGCGATGCGCCACCGCCCGTCCACCAGCTCGGCGGTGACGACCAGCCGGGCGCCACTGGCGGCTCCCTCGGGCAGCTCGAGGTTGCGGATCGTCTGGTCCACGAACACCAGCACCTCCGCGCGACTCCCCCGCAGGCTCTGCACGGCCGACTCCCGCACCGTGGCGGTGACCGTCGCCTGCTGGGCCGGAGCCAGCTCCCGCACGGTGGTGAACTCCTCACGGAACCGGTCGGCGAAGGCGCCGACGACGGCGTCCTGCGCGGCGCGCTCGTCGGCGTCGAGCGAGTCGAACGCGTAGCCGTAGGTCCGCTCGACGGCCGCGTTGACGTCGCCGAGCAGCCGGGCGGTGCTCTCCTGGTCGACCAGCGCGGTGTTCGCGGCCGGGCCGCGCAGCTCGTCCGCCTGGGCCGCCATCGCCACCGCAGCACCGAGGCCGAGCAGGCCGACCACGGTCGCGACGACGGTGGTGCGCACCGGCCTCGCCATCAGGCCCCGCCACACGTGGACCGCCTGCGCGCGCGCCCGCTCGCCGCGCACCGCCGTGCCCCTCGGTCGGCCCGGGCCGCCGCTGGGCGCCGGGTCCTCGGGGACGGCGGGAGGGTCGCCGGCGGCCCGGTCCTCCGGCTCGGCGGCGGCCGAGGTCTCCGGATCGGTCCCCGACTCCGCCGGAACCGGCGCAGCTGCGGTGTCGGGGACAGGCGCGCTCGTCGCAGCAGGACCTGCGGCGGCAGCGGGCCGGCGGCCGCGGGTCACGGGTTGAGCCCGATCACGCGCACGCCGCTGGCCTTCCAGCCCTCGTCGGTGCGGGTCATGACGATCTCCAGTCGTTGCCGGTTGGTCACCGGCTCCCCGTCGGGCGGGGTGGTGAGGATGTCGGCAGACACCAGGACCGTGGCGGTGCCGCCGGCGAGGTCGAGCGTCGCGACGGCGGAGTCCAGCGGGCGGGCCTCCGTGCTCCGCCGGGCCTGCTGGATGGTCTCCACGAACGCCGCGCGGCTGCGCGTCAGCTCGGCGAGCAGCGGCCCGGTCGCCACCTCCTCCCACCGGTCGATGCCCTCCTCGGCCGTGTCCGGGGACAGGGTGTTGAGTACCGCCGCGGCGTTCTCGGCGTCCAGCCGGACGGCGTCCCGGGCGCGGGCCACGCCCGCGTCCTCCGACCCGGCGGCCAGGGCGAGCGCCACGCCGAACCCGGCGGCGCACAGCACCCCGCACAGCGCGAGGACGAGCGCGCCGGTGGCGAGCCGACGCCACAGCGGGCCGGCCGCCCCGGCCCCGGGTGACCCGCGGGACGGGTCGAGGGCGGGCTCGATGTCGGTCACGGTCATCGCTGCGCCTCCAGTGGTCCGGCGATCGTCGCCGGGGGGCCGGGGAGCGCGGGGGCGCCGGCCAACCCGGGGACGTCGTCGTCCTGCCCGGCGGACAGGCGGGTGCCCGTGGGCCGGAACCCGCCGGGCTCGGTCGGTTCGGGGGCCGGACCGTAGTCGGGGGCGTTCCCGTCGCCCCGCACCCCGATGGGGCTGGGGGAGGTCTCCGCGCAGCGCGCATCGTAGTTGGCGGGCATGTCGTCGGAGGTCTCCGACCCCGGGCGGCGCACCGTGCCCTCGTAGCCACGGGTGCACACGGGCGGCTCGGCCAGGTTGAGGTCGAGCTGGATGTTGCCGATGCCGTCCTCGGGCACCACGCTGAAGCTGCCCGCCGACATCACCGGGAAGGTGACCAGCAGCTGGCGCAGCCCGTCGGTCCGGGGCTCCAGCAGGCGCGAGGTGGTCAGCAGGTCGGCGAGCAGGCCCTCCAGGGGTGCACCGGTGTCGGTGAGCACGTTCCGGACCTCGCCGGCGAGCTGCGGCAGCGTCCGGACCAGCCCGCGCAGGTCGGGGTCGGAGGTCCGCAGCTGCTCGGCGACCAGCCGCAGGTCGTCGCTGAACGAGCGGACCTGCGGAGCCAGGTCGTTCTGGGTCTGCAGCACGGTGCGGGCGTCGCGGATCAGCTGCAGCGTCGGGTCCTTCGCCTCGATGGCCGCCCGGGTCAGGGCCTGGCCGTCCACCACCAGCGACCGCAGCGCCGGACCGGTGTCGGAGAACGCCAGACCCAGCTCCTCCACGACCGTGCTCAGGTCGTCGAGCGGCACCGATCGGACGAGGCCGTCGGCACTGGCCACCACCTGCTCGATCGGCAGCGGGACGCTGGTCCGGCCCACCGGGATGATCGATCCGTCCGCCAGGGCCGGGCCGCCGGTGGCGTCCGGGCGCAGGTCGACGTACTGCTCGCCGACCGCCGAGCGGTTGACGACCACCGCGGACGCCGAGGCCGGGATGTCCGGGCCACCGCGGTCCATCCCCAGGACCGCGGTGACCCCGCCGGGGCGCAGCTCCAGCCGGTCGACCCGGCCCACCGGGACGCCGCGGTAGGTGACCTCCGCGTTGGCGAAGATCCCGCCGGACTCGGCGAGCTCGACGTCGACGCGGTAGCCGTCCAGGCCGACGAACCGGCCCAGGTCGGCGTAGCGGATGCCGGTGTAGGAGACGCCGAGCACAGCGATCAGCAGGAAGACCGTGACCTGGATCCGGACGGTGCGGGTGAGCATCAGCCACCTCCGATGACGGAGCCGACGAGGTCGCCGAGGCCGCCCTGCCCGCCGCCGCCGGGCAGGGCGGGGATCGGGACGGGCGGGATCTCCCCCGGTGAGGCCGGCGATGGCTGCTCGACGCCACCGGCCTGCGGCCCGCCCAGGATCCCCGGGTCGAGGATCGGCTGCTGGGTCCGGCCGAGATTGCCGAGGATGTCGGTGAGGTCCCCGGTGACCCGGAGGAAACCGTCCACGTAGTCGCCCTGCTCGGCCCGGATGTACTCGTCGTGGAACGGGTAGGTGGGCACGACGGAGAGGCTCACGGCCAGGTCCTCGGCCGAGACGGCCAGCTGCTCGAGCGTGGGGGTGAGCAGCCGCAGGTCCTCGACGACGTCGTCATGGCTGCGGTTGATCACGTCGACCCCGACGTCGCTGAGCCGGTCCAGCGACGCCAGCATGCCGACCAGCTCCGTGCGCTGGGACTCCAGGACGGCGAGGCCCGGGCCGATCCCCTCCAGCACCGCGGCGATCTGCCCGGTGCGGGCCTGCAGCTGCCCGCCGAGCGCGTTGAGCGAGTCGAGCGCACGCACGATCTCCGTGCGCTGCTCGTCGAGCCCACCCACGAAGGTGTCGAGGTCCCCGAGCAGGGCCCGGACCTCGGTCTCGTTGCCCTCCAGGGCCGCGTTCACCTCCTGGGCGATCGTGCGGACCTGCTCGACGGCGCCACCGTTGAGGACCATGGACAGCGCGCCGAGAACCTCCTCGACCTCCACGCCGCGGTCGGTGGCGGCCAGCGGGACGACGGTGCCGGGGGCGATCCGGCCCGTCGCCCCCTCGGGCACGGAGATCGACACGTACTTCTCGCCGAGCAGGCTCGTCTGCTGCAGGCTGAAGGTCGCGTCCTGGGGCACCGCCACGTCGCCGGGCAGGGTGACGAGCACGTCTGCGGTCCACCCGTCCGCGGCCAGCGCGACGGACTCGACGCGGCCGACCTCGACCCCGTCGACCTTGACCATGGACCGTGGCACGAGGTCGAGCACGTCCTGGAACTGGACCGTCACCGTGTAGGGCCGGTCGCCGACGTCCGCGCCGCCGGGCAACGGGAAGTCGTACACGCCGCCGCTGCCGCAGCCGGCGAGCAGCACCGCGAGCGGGAGCGCGACGAGTGCGGATCGGAGCCGACTCATCGGCTGCCCCCTTCGGGCTGGTAGAGGCCCGTCCGCTCGTCGCCGGGCTCGGGGAACAGCGACAGCGGCAGCGACCCGAGGTCACCGGTCTGCAGCGCCGTGAGCACCTCGGTCCCGGTGGGCAACCGGACGACGTCGTCGAGCACGTTCTGCACCGGCCGGCACAGGTCCTCGACCTCCTCGGTGACCTGTCCCTCGGGCTCGGGCAGGATCCGGTCCACCAGATCGCAGGCGGTCAGCAACGGCGGGTAGGCCAGCTCGTTGACGTTGAGCCGGGCGTGCAGGGTGCCGCTGGACGGGTCGTAGGTGTTGAGCAGGTTGTTGAACGCCATCGGCCCGACGTCCAGGATCTCGGCGAGCGCGTCGCGTTGCTCGACCAGCACCCCGGTGACCGACACCAGCTGCTCGACGTCGGTGTCGAGCGCCTCGCGGTTGTCGGCGACGAACCGGGCCAGCGTGCCGAGCGCGGCCGCGCCCTCGCGCAGGGCCGCGTCGAGCTGCGGGCGGTCCTCCTCGAGGAAGCCGCTGACCTGCGCCAGCTGCTCGGTGAAGGCGCGGACGTCGTCGTCGTTCGCCGCCAGCGTGCTGGTGAACTCCTGCAGCCCGGCGATGGTCCCGAACAGCTCCTCGCGCGACCCGGACAGCGTGGCGGTCGCCCCGGACAGCTCGGTGATCGTGTCGCCCAGCAGCACACCGTTGCCGTCCAGGTTGTCGGCTCCCACCTGCAGCAGCTCCGACAGCGCCCCGTCGCGGTTGGCGCCCTCGGGGCCCAGCGCGGTGGTCAGGTCGTCGACCGACGAGACGATCTCGTCCAGCTCGACCGGCACCGCGGTGCGCTCCAGCGGGATCACCGCCCCGTCGGCGAGCCGCTCGCCGCCGGTGTAGGCCGGGGCGAGCTGCACGTACCGGTCGGCCACGAGGGTGGGGATGACCACGGCCGCGAGCGCGTCGGCGGGGACGTCCCATCCGTCGTCGAGCTCCAGCTCGGCGCGGACCCGGTCACCCTCGGGCACCACCTCGGCGACCCGGCCGATCGGGACACCCAGCACCCGCACGTCGGACCCGGCGTAGAGGCCCACCGCCGAGCCGAAGTAGGCGGTGACCCGCCGCGGCTCGGCCCCGCCGAGGGCCGCGGCGGCGCCGACCGCGACCAGCACCGCGATCGCACCGACCGCGATCGGGCGGGCGTGCTGTTCGATCCAGGACCCGGCGCTCACAGCGTGCACCCCTCGGAGTTGATCGGGCCCACCGACGGGGGCGCGATGTTGCAGAAGTACGCCTCGAACCAGCGGCCGTTGCCGATGATGTTCGCGCCCACCCGGATGACCGGTGCGAGACGCTCGATCCCGAGGGCGAGGTTGTCGCGGTTGCGCTGCAGGATCGTGGTGATCCGCTCCAGCTCGGCCAGTGCCGGGCCGATCTGCTCGCGGTTGTCCTCCACCAGCCCGGTGAACTGCGCCGACATCCGGCGCGCACCGGCGAGGAAGGAGTCGATCGCCTCCTGGCGCCGGGACAGCTCGGCCAGCAGGAGCTCGCCGTCGGAGAGCAGCCGCGCGAAGGTCTCGTCCCGGTCCGCGAGCACGCCGCTGACCGTGTTCGCCCCGTCGAGCAGCGAGGCGAGCTCGGCGTCCCGGCTGGAGATGGTGCGGGAGAGCCGGGACAGCCCGTCGAGTGCCCCGCGGACCTCCTCCGGGGAGTCCGCGAACGTGTCCGCCACCACCCGCATGCCCTCGGCGAGCTGCGCGGTGTCCAGCTCGCCCACCGTGTCGCTGAGGCCCTCCAGCGCCTGGGTCACGTCGTAGGGCGAGCGGGTGCGCTCCAGCGGGATCGTCGCGCCGGGTGCCAGGGCGGCCGATCCGGCGGGCTCGATCGACAGGTACTTCTGACCGAGCAGGTCCTTGATCTCGATGGAGGCCGAGCTGGCGTCACCGACCCAGGCCTCGTCGGCGGTGAAACCGACCCGAACGCGGTCCCCGGCCAGCTCGATCGACTCCACGCGGCCGACGCTGACCCCGGCGACCCGGACCTCGTCGTCGTCGCGCAGCCCGGCCGCCTCGGAGAACTCGGCGCGGTAGCTGGGACCGCTCCCGATCACCGGGAGCTCGTCGACGAAGAAGGCACCGAGGATGAAGGCGACGATGACCGTCAGACCGATCACCGCCGTGGGGATCCGGTTGCCCTCGAGGAGGAACCTCATTGCACGCACCTCGGCTGCGGCGCCAGCACCGTGGCGTCCGGGTAGATGTCGGTGAGCTGGACCGGCTCGATGCCCATCGCCGACCAGCCGATCTGGGTGGACACCGAGCACAGGAACAACGAGAAGAAGCCGCCACCCTGGCTGAAGTTGCGCACCATCTTCTCGGCCTTGATCGGCAGGTTCTGCAGGGCGGGCTCGATCTCGCCCTCCTGGTCGGCCAGCCGGCGGGACAGGTCGCCGAGCGCGGCGATGTCGCTGCGCAGCGCGGGACGGGCCTCGTCGAGCAGGCCGGCGGTCGTGTCGGTCAGCTCCCCCAGTGCCGCCACCGCGTCGCCGATCGGGCGGCGGTCCTCGGCCAGCCCGCTCACCAGCTGCTGGAGCTGGGTGAGCACCGCGCCGAGCTCGGTGTCCCGGTCGGCGACGGTGCCCAGCACCTCGTCGAAGTTGGTGATCACCTCGCCGATCACCGCGTCGCGGTCGGCGATCGCGCCGGTCAGGTCCGCGGTGCGGGTGAGCAGGCTGCGGATGGTGCCGCCCTCACCCTGCAGCACCTGGATGATCTCGTAGGAGAGCTGGTTGACCTCCTGCGGCGAGAGCGCCTGGAACAGCGGCCGGAACCCGTTGAGCAGGGCGGTCAGGTTGAGCGGGCCGGTGGTGCGCTCCAGCGGGATGGTCGCGCCGGGGTCCAGCGCCGGTCCGGGGGCGGGGTCGCCGCGCCCGATCGCCAGGTAGCGCTGGCCCACCAGGTTGCGGTAGCGGATCGCGGCCGTCGAGGTCCCCGGCAGCGACCGGTCGGCGAGCACCGTGAACCGCACCTCGGCCAGGGTCTGCTCGACCACCCGGATGTCCTCGACGGACCCGACGCGGACTCCGGCGATCCGCACGTCGTCGCCCTCGACCAGGCCGGTGACGTCGGTGAACCGCGCTGTGTAGCTCGTCCGGTCCCCGGGGCTGTAGTTGGTGATGACGATCGCCAGACCGGTCGTGGCCACGGCCGTGACCACGATGAACACGAGCATCTTCACCAGCGGTGCGACGACCCCGCGCAGGTCGACACTCATCGTCCGCCTCCGATCAGATTCGCCACGGGGTCGGTCTCGCTCTGGTAGCGCTGGGGCAGCGGATGGTTGGACCCGTCCTCGATCGGCCCGCCGGGCAGCGAGTACTCGGGGTGCTCCCCACCGGCGTACTGCGAGGCGTTGATCCCCTCCGGCGGTCCGGGGACGCAGTACGGGGCCCGGTCGTCGAGGTAGCGGGCCTCGTCCTGGCCCGGCAGGTACTTGCCCCGGCTGCCGCCGACCTCGATGTCGAGGTAGAGGCCGGGGAACTCGCGCCCGCCGCCCCACAGGCGGGCGAGCCGCCCGTCCATCACGGCGAGGTTGTCGAAGGTGCAGGCGAACACGGGTGAGTACCGCGCGAGCAGGCCCAGGGTCGGGTTGGCCGCTGCCGCCAACTCGACGACGGTGGTGCCGTTGAGGTCGAGGAACTGCGTCAGGTCGTCCGACGCCGCGGTGACAGTGGGATAGAGCGCGGCGAGCTGCGCCTCCAGCTCGGCGACGGTCCGGCTGGTGACGGTCAGGTCCTCGGCGGCGTCGAGCAGGTCCGGGGCCGCGTCGGTGTAGAGGTCGGCGGTGTCGGCCAGCCCGCTGATGTCGGCCTGCAGGTCCGGCAGGACGGTGTTGAGCTCGACGAGGTAGTCCTGCAGCAGCACCGCCGTCTCCCCCAGGTCCGCGCCGTTGCCCGACAGCGCCGTGGACACCGCGTTGAGCGTCATCGCCAGGTCCTGGGGCTGGACCTGGCGCAGCAGCGGGAGCAGGCCGTCGAGCAGGCGCTGCAGCTCGATCGCGCTCGAGGAACGGTCGAGGCCGATGACCGCGCCCTCCGCCAAGGGTGCCGTCGTCGTCCCCGTGGTCTCGAGGTCGACGAACCGCGGACCGAACAGGGTCTTGGGCACCAGCCGGGCGGACACGTCGGCCGGGATCAGATCCACGACCGCCGGGTCGAGTCCGAGGCGCACCTCGACCAGCCCGTCACGCTGGGCGATGGACTCGACGGCGCCGACGATCAGTCCGTCGAGCTTGACGTCGGCGGACTCCTCGAACTGGTCGGGCAGCTCGGTGAGCTGCAGGGTCACCGGCACGACCGGGGTGAACGCCTTCTCGTAGAGCGCCACGGTGAGCACCACCGCCCCGATGACCATGGCGATGAACCCGACTCCGAGCAGCCGTATCGCGGTCCGGCTCCACTCCCCGCTCATCCGGCGATCCGGACCGTGGTCGTGGAACCCCAGATGGCCAGGCTCAGCATCAGGTCGAGCAGCGTCACCACGACCAGCGAGGTGCGCACCGCGTTGCCGACGGCGACGCCGACCCCGGCCGGCCCGCCCCTCGCGGTGTAGCCCGCCCGACAGTGCACCATGATCACCACCACCGCGAAGAGGAGGACCTTGCCGAAGGACCAGAGCACGTCGCCCGGCGGGAGGAAGAGCTCGAAGTAGTGCTCGTAGGTGCCGGCCGACTGCCCGTAGAAGACGGTCGTGACGACCTGCGAGGAACCGTAGGAGGACACCAGCCCGATCACGTAGATGGGGACCACGGCGACCAGACCGGCGACGACGCGGGTGGTCACCAGGAAGGGCAGGCTCGGCACGGCCATCACCTCGATGGCGTCGATCTCCTCGGAGATGCGCATCGCACCCAACTGAGCGGTGAACCCGCAGCCGACGGTGGCCGACAGCGCGATGCCGGAGACCAGCGGCGCGATCTCGCGGGTGTTGAAGTAGGCGGTGATGAAGCCGGTCAGCGCCGAGGCACCGATCTGGTTGAGCGCGGCGAAGCCCTGCAGGCCCACGACGCTGCCGGTGAAGAAGCACATCGCGGTGACCACGCCGACGGTGCCGCCGATCACCGCGAGCGCACCGGAGCCGAAGCTGACCTCGGCCAGCAGCCGGATCACCTCGCGCTTGTAGCGCCGCACGGTGCGCGGTCCCCAGGCGAGGGTCCGCAGGAAGAACAGCATCTGGCTGCCGAGGTCGTCCAGCCACCGGACGGGGGCACCGGCGGCGCGCCGCAGCCGCGGGTCGACGAGCAGGCGCAGGTTGTCGCGTTCGGCGGACATCACGATCCCTTGGGCGGGACGACCTGCAGATAGATCGCCGTGAGGATGAGGTTGAACAGGAACAGCAGGAGGAAGGTGATGACCACCGACTGGTTGACCGCGTCCCCTACGCCGCGGGGGCCCGGCGGGGTGTTGAGGCCCCGGTAGCTGGCGACGATCCCGGCGATCAGCCCGAAGAGTGCCGCCTTGATCTCACCGATCACGATGTCGGAGAGCTGCGAGAGCGCGGAGAACGACGCGATGTACGCCCCGGGCGTGCCGCCCTGCAGCACCACGTTGAAGAAGTAGCCGCCCAGCACGCCCACGACGCTGACCATCGCGGAGAGCACGACCGCGACCAGCATCGCGGCCAGCACCCTGGGGACGACGAGCCGCTGGATGGGGGAGATGCCGAGCACCTCCATCGCGGCGATCTCCTCGCGGATGGTGCGGGCGCCGAGATCGGCGCAGATCGCCGAGCCGCCCGCCCCCGCGATCAGCAGCGCGGTGACGACCGGCGCCGCCTGCTGGACGATCGCCAGCACGCCCGCCGACCCGGTGAACGACTGTGCACCCAGCTGCTCGGTCAGCGACGCCAGCTGCAGGGCGATCACCGCGCCGAACGGGATGGACACCAGCGCGGCCGGCAGCATCGTCACGCTCGCGACGAACCAGGACTGCTGGATGAACTCCTTGGTCTGGAACGGGGGGCGGAACAGGGCCCGGCCGACCTCCCGCGCGAGCGCCAGGAGCTGCCCGACCTCCTGCAGGGCTGTGCTACCAGGGAATCGACCTGCTGCGGTCACCGCGTCCCCTCGTTCCGCTCGTGGCCCGGAGATGGACCGTGATGCTGGTCTCAACGGGCCGGGCAGGCGGAGGTAACGGGCATCGCCCAAAATGGTTAGCTGCGGTTAACGCCGGGGTGCGCTCGGCGACAGTTGCGCGACGGGGAAGCCGCGTCAGCGCACCGCGGAGCGCGGGTCGACGTCCGAGCCGAGCCGGGCGCGCAGAGCCGGGTCCGTACGGGCACGGTCGAGCAGGTCGAGAACCAGCAACGGGTCGGCGTCGAGCCGGTCGACCGGCAGCGGCAGCCCGCCGCTCCAGGTCGGGGCCTCCTCGGCCGACCAGGGCCCGCGCGTCCCCCGTCGACGCAGCGCAGGCGCGCTCGTCACCACCCCGATCAGGCGGCCTCGGTACGGCGCCCGGGCCACGACGGACACGACGGAGTCCCAGTCCACGGCCACCGAGCCGGACGGCGAGCGGTACTCGATCCCGGCCGGGACGACCACCAGCGCCTCGGCCCCGCGCAGCCGGCGGACCGCGGCCGCGACCGGCCAGGTGGCGCCGAGCAACCCGACGCACGCCACGACCCACGCCGGGCCGGGCGCTAAAAGCAGAGCCCCGGCGGTGAGGGCGAGCGCTCCCGCCGCGACGGCCGAGGCGACGGCGACGCCACGGGCCCCGGGCACGGCGACGCCGTCCTCGTCGAAACGCTCGGAGCGCCCGCGGACCACGGTCAGCCGCCGCGGTCGGTGCGCGGCCGCGGCGACGATCCCGATCATCGCGGAGCCGACGAGCGCCACCCCGGCGAGCACGAGCACCGACCCGATCACCGACCCGACGTCGTCGCGACCGATGCTCACCACACCCGTCCAGAGCAGCAGCGCACCGAACCCGACGACGCACCCCGAGCGCACGACGAGCCCGAACACCGACCGCTTCGGCCACTCCGCGGGCCAGCGCACCCCGGCCACGGCTTCGGACATCGCGCCTCCCGCGTTCGGATGTCGACACCGTATCGGACCCGGTCTCGTGCCGGACCGGGTCCGGCCTCGTTCACAGCGTGCGCGAGATGATCTCCTTCATGATCTCGTTGGTCCCGCCGTAGATCTTCTGCACCCGCTGGTCGGTCCACGCACGGGCGATCCGGTACTCGCTCATGTAGCCGTAGCCGCCGTGCAGCTGCACGCATTCGTCGATCACGCGCATCGCACGCTCGCTGGTCCACCACTTGAGCATCGCGACCGTCGGGATGTCGAGCTCCCCGGCGAGGTGCTTGGCGATGCAGTCGTCGAGGAACACCCGGCACACCCGGGCCTCCGTCGCGGCCTCGGCCAGGGTGAAGCGGGTGTTCTGGAACGAGAAGACCTCCCGGCCGAACGCCGAGCGATCCTTGGTGTAACGGACGGTCTCCCGCACGGCCATCTCCATCGCGGCCACCGAGGTGATCCCGATGAGCAGCCGCTCCTGGGGAAGCTGCTGCATCAGCTGGACGAAGCCCTGGCCCTCGTTACCGCCGAGCAGGTTCCCGACCGGAACGCGGACGTCGTCGAAGAACAGCTCGGCGGTGTCCTGGCCCTTGAGCCCGACCTTGTCCAGGATCCGCCCGCGGCGGAAGCCGGCGCGGTTCGCCTCCACGACGAGCAACGAGATCCCCTGCGCACCCGCCGCGGGATCGGTCTTGGCCACCACGAGGACCACGTCGGCCTGGCCCCCGTTGGTGATGAACGTCTTCGCCCCGTTGACCACGTAGTCGTCGCCCTCGCGGACCGCCTTCGTCTGCACGTTCTGCAGATCGGATCCGGTGCCCGGCTCGGTCATCGCGATGGCGCCGACCCACTCGCCGCTGGCCATCTTCGGCAGCCAGTCGAGCTTCTGCTGCTCGGTCCCGTAGGCGAGCAGGTAGTGCGCCACGATCGCGTTGTGCAGGGCCACTCCCCAGCAGCTGTCCCCGCAGGCGGCCTGTTCCTCGATCAGCACGGTCTCGTGCGCGAAGTTGCCGCCCCCGCCGCCGTACTCCTCGGGGATCGACAGGCACAGCAGGCCGACCTCCCCCGCCTTGTTCCACAGCTCGCGGTCGACCTGCTTCTGCTCCATCCAGCGGTCCTGATGGGGTGCGAGCTCCTTCTCGCAGAACGTGCGGGCCATGTCGCGGAAGTCGTCGAGGTCGGTGTTCATCCACGGGGATCGGGTGGCGCTCATGGTTCCTCCGGAAAGGGGGATGGATCAAAACGTCAGGCCGGGCGGCCCGGCGCGACGGGAAGGTGGGCGAGACCGCGGAACGACAGGCCGGGTCGCCAGGTCTCCGGGCCGGCGGCGGCCAGCTCGGGGAACCGGGCCAGCAGGCGGGGGAACAGCTCGACCGCCTCCAGCCGGGCCAGCGGTGCACCCAGGCAGAAGTGCAGGCCACCGCCGAGCGAGAGGGGCGCGGCCTGACGGCGGGTGATGTCCAGGGAGTCCGGATCGGTGTAGACCTCCGGGTCACGGTTGCCGGCGCCGAGCAGCATCAGGACGACCTGGCCTGCCGCGACCTCGATGTCGGCGACCACGGTGTCGACCAACGCCGTCCGGCCGTCGGTCTGCACCGGGGCGTCGAACCGCAGCAGTTCCTCCACGGCGGACCCGGCCAGGCCGGGACGCTCACGCAGCAGGTCGGCCTGCCCCGGCGCCGCGAGCAAGGCCGTCAGCCCGTTGCCGATCAGGTTCGTCGTGGTCTCGAAGCCCGCCGCGAACAGGAGGATCGCGGTTCCGACGCACTCGTCGTCGTCGAGCTGGTCCTCGCCGCGCGCGGTGGCGAGCCGGCTGAGCAGGTCGTCGCCCGGACGTCGTCGCTTCTCGACGAGCAGGTCGCCGACGTAGGCGGCGAGCTGGTCCTCGGCGCGGACCGCGGCCTCCACCGCAGCGACGTTCGCGCTGGGCTCCAGCGGGGCGACCAGGTCCCGCACCCACGGCGCGGCGACCGCGAGGTCGACGTCCGGGACACCCAGCAGGTCGCCGATCACCCCGACCGGCAACGGCAGGGCCAGTTCGGTGACGACGTCGACCACGTCGCGACCGGCGAACCCGTCGAGCAGCGCGGCGATCCGCCGCACGACCGCTGGGCGCAGCGCCTCGACGTGCCGGGGGGTGAACACCGACGACACCAGCCGCCGCAGCCGGGTGTGGTCGGGCGGGTTGCGGAACAGCATGGTCCGGCGGAACCGGCGCAGGGCCTGCCGACGCAGGTCCTCGGGAACGGCGGCGAGCTGGAAGCCCAGCGACTCGTCCACCTTGCCCAGCGCGCGGTCGCGCAGCGCCGCCTCGCAGTCGCGGTACCCGCTGAGCACGAGCAGGCCGGCGGCGGTCCGCAGGCGCGGTGCCTGTTCGCGCAGGCGCCGGTACCCGGCGTACGGTCCGGGCGCCCCGTGGTCGGTGAGCAGTACCTCCACGAGCACCTGCTCCGCGTCCGGGTCGGCCCCCGCGAGCCCCTGTGCGATCACGCGGTGAGCCGGGTCAGGCGCAACGGGAGCCCGTCGGCCGGCACGGGCAGCGACGTGTTGTCCCAGCGGGGCCGGTACCCCGGCTCGACGCTCCACCGATAGGTCCGCAGCATCTCGTGCAGGATCGCGGTGACCTCCAAGGTGCCAAACGCCATCCCGATGCACTTGTGCACGCCTCCCCCGAACGGGATCCAGGCGTCGCGATGCGACCGGTCCTCGTTGCGGGGCTCGGCGAACCGGTCCGGGTCGAAGGTGTCGGGATCGGTCCAGCAGCCGGGGTCGAAATGGTTGACCGCGCCGGCGACCACGACCAGCGTGCCCCGGGGGATGTGGTGGCCCAGCAGGGCGGTGTCCGCGACCGTGCGGCGCATGACGACCGGGACGGGGGCGACGAGCCGCAGCGACTCCTTGACCACCAGGTCGAGCGAGCGCAGGGTCCTCGACGCGGCCATGTCCAGTGGTGCGTCTCCATGGGCGAGCGACTCCTCGCGCGCCCGTTCCTGCCACTGCGGGTTCGCCGCGAGGTAGTACGCCGCGGCGGCGCAGGTGATCGTGGAGGTGTCGTGCGCCGCCATCATCAGGAAGATCATGTGATTGATGACGTCGGCGTCGCTGAAGGCCTCCCCGTCCGGGGTACGGGCCTCGCACAGCGCGGAGAACAGGTCCTGCCCCGGCTTCGCGCGCTTGGCCGGCAGGTTCTGCGCGAAGTAGCCCTCCAGGACCGCCCGGCCACGCAGCCCCGCGCGCCAGCGGGTGCCGGGGACGTCCCACCTCACCAGCGCGCTCGCCGCGCGCACGCAGTCGACGAAGGCCCGATTGATCCGCTCGGTCTCCGGGCCCGTGCGCTCGTCCATGAAGACCCTGGTCGCGACGTCGAGGGTCAGGCGCTTGAGCTCGGGGTAGATCCGGACCGGCCGGTCGGTGGGCCAGGTCGGCACGGTGTCGCGGGCGCACGGGACCGTCTGGTCGAGGTAGCCGGCGAGCCGGTCGGCCGTGAAGGCCTGTTGCATGACGCGGCGGTGGGCGCGGTGCTCGTCGAAGTCGAGCAGCATCAGACCGCGCCCGAAGAACCGGTCGATCAGGTAGCGCCACCCGTCCTGGGAGTAGGCCTTGTCGGCGTTGGTCAGCACCGCCCTGGTGGCGTCCGGACCGGCGGCCATCACCACGCGTTCGCCCAGGAAGCCGGCCCAGGACACCGGCCCGTAGCGGGCGTGCCGGGCACGGGTGAAGTCGCTTCCGAACCGGATGTACTCGAGCGTGCGGCCGAGCACCGGCAGCCCCTGGTCACCCGGAACGGCCGCCAGGCCGGGCGGCGCGGTCGCGAGATCGACCGGGCGACCCCGGACCGCACCGCGCAGCAGCGCGGCATCGGCGGAAGCCGGCAGCGGCGCCAGGAACACCGTGGACCACCGCTCGCGAGCCGCCCGGACCATCTGCGCAACCATGAGCACCTCCGGAGGAATGGATGACACCAAGCTAGACACAGAAGAGATACGTGTCCAGCTTCTTGACTCAGCGGGCTCTGGCGTCGAGACTCCGTGCATGGTCACCCGTTCCCTCGCCGAGCGGACCCACCGGCTCATGCGTGACGAGGCCCTCGACGTCGCGGCTCGTCTCCTCGTCACGGGTGGATGGCGGGGCCTGCGGTTGCAGGACGTCGCCGACCGGGTCGGGATCAGCAGGCAGACCCTCTACAACGAGTTCTCCAGCAAACAGGGCCTGGCCGGAGCCCTGGTCCTCCGGCTGACCGAGCAGTTCCTCGACAGTGTGGAGGTGGCCCTCGGCGGCGAGCGGGATCTCTACACGGCCTGGGTCGCGGCCATACGGATGACCGTCCGCCGGGCCGGCGACGATCCCCTGCTCCGCGCCATCCTGACCGGCCACGGCAGCGAGGAGCTCCTCCCCCTGCTCACCACGCAGAGCGAGCCGGTCGTGCAGGCGGCGGGCAACCGGGCGAGCACCTTCCTGCTGCGACGCTGGCCCGATCTGGACCCGCGCGACGTCGCCACCGCGTCCGAGGTGGCCACCCGGCTCGCCATCAGCCACATCGTCACCCCCCTGCACGACGCGTCGACGGTGGCCGAGCAGATCGCGACCGTGGTGACACGCTTCCTCGGCCAGGATCCGGAGACCGGCGCGGCCATGTAGGGGGTCGCGCCGTCAGCGGCGCCTCAGCGCCTGGGGCCCGCGTCGGCGTCGCGACCCACCACGGCCTCGGTAGCAACGGCGGACCCAGCCGTGTGGGCGCCGCAAGACGGAAGGACCGTTGCCGGACTCGCGACCGAGCAGGCCGGCAGCTACCGATGGATCCGGCCCGGCCCAGATCGGCCGGAAAGGTCTGATCTGCCGGTCAGACCGCCGCGGGAGCGGCGTCGCTGGAGTGGCCGGGGGCGAGGGAGGCGTCGGGATCGAGGGCGACCGCGGCGTTGTTGACCGCCGTGGCGACCTCCCCGAAGCCGACGGAGATCAGCTTGACCTTGCCGGGGTAGGTGGTGACGTCGCCGGCGGCGTAGATCCCGTCCAGGTTGGTGCGCATGGCGGTGTCGACGCGGATGGAGCGGCCGTCCAGCTCCAGACCCCAGTCCTTGATCGGGCCGAGGTTCATCAGGAAGCCCAGCGCCGCGACCACGACCTGCGCCGGGAGCACCTGCGACTCGGCGCCCTTCACCCGCACCTCGACCCCCTCGACGTGGCCGTTGCCGTGCACGGCGTCGACCGCGGCGTCGAGCACCAGCCGGCAGGCGCTGTCCTGGAGCAGCCGAACGGAGTGCTCGTGGGCCCGGAACTGCTGCCGGCGGTGGACCAGCGTGACCGAGGTGGCGCGGGGCAGGGCGGCGAGCGCCCAGTCGACGGCGGAGTCCCCGCCACCCACGACCACCACGTCCTTGCCGTCGAGCACGTCGAGGCGCGGTACGAAGTAGCACAGCCCCCGGTCGAGGAAATTCTCCGCCGGGCACGGAAGTGGCCGCGGGGTCACCGTGCCGACCCCACTGGTGATCACGATGGCCCCGGCACGGATCCGCCGTCCGGTGGCCGTGCGGACGGTCCACCGCTGCCCGGAGCGCTCCAGCTCCACCGCCTGCTCACCCAGCACGTAGGTCGGGTCGAACTGCGCGGCCTGGCTCACCAGACCATCGACCAACTGTTGGCCCCGCACGGCGGGCAGACCCGCGACGTCGTAGATGTTCTTCTCCGGGTAGATCGCGCTGATCTGGCCACCGAGCTGCGGCTGGGCGTCGAGAACGGCGGTGCGCAGCCCGCGGAATCCGGCGTAGTAGGCCCCGTACAAGCCGGCCGGGCCGGCCCCGATCAGCAGCAGGTCGACGTCGATGTCGTCGGGCATGGTGAAGCGTCCTTCCGGCAGGTCAGTCGTCCTTCTCGAACCCGGCGACGAAGCTGGTGTCGGCCAGCACGTCCACGTTGGCCGATCCACCGGGCGACCCGACCTCCGCGAACAGGGACCTGGCCGACTCCTGGAACGGCTTCCACTCGGCGGTGACCTTCTGCGCCGGGACGATCGCCTCGACGGGACACACCGGCTCGCAGGCCGCACAGTCGATGCACTCGGTGGGATGGATGTACATCATCCGACCGCCCTCGTAGATGCAGTCGACCGGGCACTCCTCGATGCACGACTTGTCCATCACGTCGACACACGCCGCGCCGAGGCGCTCGCGCCGACCAGCGTGGCCTTGATCTGGCGCTCGTCCTCGTCGCCGAAGCGATCCTCCATCTCCATCGGCGAGTAGTCCTCGTCGATGTCGAAGACGTCGCGTCCGCGAGCGCTCTCGATGGACTCCATCCGGCGGTTCACCTTGTCCAGCGCGTAGTCGCTCATCTCGTCGATCGAGATACCGAACGGCGCGGGCTTGCCCTCGCTCTCGTACTGGTCGAAGAGGGCGACGATGAGCTGCAGCGCGGGCGGCAGGAGCTCCTGCATGCGCTCGTCGACGACGTCCCAGTTGCGGTCGTCGGCGGCGACGTGGCGGCGACAGGTGAACGTCCCCCACGCCATGTGGCGGCGCTCGTCGTCGCCGATGAGCTTCACGAGGCGCTGCATGCCGGGAAGGATGTCGCGGCTCGCACACACCTTGGCCCAGGCGTAGTAGCCGGTGAGCGCGAGTGTGCCCTCGACGACGTGGTTGTAGGTCACCGACGCCCGGATCTGGTTCGCCGGCGTCGGGTCCTCCATGAGGGCGAACATCGACTTCGGCAGCTCCTGCTTGAAGATCGTGTCGTAGGCAGGGCTGTACTCGACGTGGTTGTGCAGATCGGCGCTCTGACCGATGGCGTCGAACCACAACCGGAAGGCCTGCATGTGCTTGGCCTCCTCGAAGACGAACTGCGTGATGTAGGCCTCGTCGGCGAGCCGGCCCTCGGCCGCCATCGCGTGGGCGAAGGGCTGCATGTCCTGGGTGACGGACTCCTCACCGGCCATGAACTGCGAGGCCAGCACCAGCGTCATCCGCTGCTCGTCCTCGGTCATCGCCTCGAAGTCGGCCCGGTCCCGGGAGAAGTCGATGTCCTCGGGATTCCAGAACTTCTTGTTGCCCTTGCGGAACAGCCGCATCGAGAACGACTCCATGCGCAGGCCGTTGTGGGACAGGCTGCCCCAGCCGTTGCGCTTGTTGTGCTCGATGATCCGGTCGATGGCCATCTCCGGTCTCCTTCGGGTGGGTCGGGCGGGTTCGGTGTCGATGGTCAGTAGCGGATCAGGCCGCGGATGTTCAGCCCGGCCCGCATGTCGTCGTATCCCTGGTTGATCTCTTCGAGCCGGTACTCGCGAGTGATCAGCTCGTCGAGCTTGAGCTGTCCGGTGTTGTAGAGCTCCAGCAGGCGTGGGATGTCGTGCTGGGCGTTGGACGACCCGTAGAGGGCCCCCTTGATCGTCTTCTCGTAGAGCGTCATCTCCAGCAGCGACGCGGTGATCGTCGACTCCTCCGGGTGACCGATCGCCGTGATGACCACCCGGCCGCGCTTGCCGACCAGGGCCAGCGCCGAGCCGGTCTCGGCCCCTTCGGCCACACCGGTCGTCACGATGCAGGCGTCGGCGAGCTGACCGCGGGTCAGGCCGCTGACGACCTCCCAGGCGGCGTCGGCGGACTCGGCGACGTGCGTGGCCCCGAACTCGACGGCCCGCCGGCGCTTGTACTCCACCGGGTCGACGGCGACGATGTAGCGGGCTCCCGCGATGCGCGCGCCCTGGATGGCGTTCATGCCGATGCCACCGGCCCCGAGCACCACCACGGTGTCGCCGGCGCGCACCTCGGCGGAGCGCACCGCGCTCCCGTAGCCGGTGGTGACGCCGCACCCGATGAGCGCGGCCTTGTCCAGCGACGTGCCCTGGTCGACCTTCACCACCGAGGCGACCGGCACGACGGTGTACTCGGAGAACGTGCCGAGCAGGCACATCTGCCCGATGTCCTCGCCACGGGCGTGGAAGCGGTAGCCCCCGTCGAGCTGCGGGCCCATCATCACCGCCGCGCCCAGGTCACAGAGGTTGGTCATGCCCCGAGCACAGTAGGAGCAACGCCCGCAGGACGGCAGGAAGGTCAGCACGACCGGGTCGTCGACCTCGAGGTCCTCGACCCCGGCCCCCAGCTCGACGATCGTGCCCGCGCCCTCGTGGCCGCCCACCACGGGCAGCGGGAACGGCAGGTCGCCCGTGACGAGGTGCTCGTCGGAGTGGCACAGGCCGCTCGCGGTCAGCTTGACCAGGACCTCACCGGGGCCGGGCGGCTCGAGGTCGATCTCCTCGACCTCCCACTTCTGGCCCAGTCCCCAGAGCACCGCTGCCTTCGTCTTCATCGACAACTCCTCACCGTCGAGATGCTGTGCACATCGTCACAACGATCTCTCGGCGAGTCATCGGGCCGCTCGCGCCAACGATGGCCCGACTGGGCCAGCCCGACCCCGGGCCGGGCGGTGCCGTCCGGGGACGGCGGCCCTACCCTCTGAGCATGACATCGCCCAGCGGCGGGGCCGTTCCGCCTCGCCAGCAACCGACCCGGGGCATCCCCGCCAGCCTCTGGTTCGCCGCGACCGCATGGCTGGGGGTCGTGGTCGTCGACGTCTATGCCGCGACGGACGCGCTGGCGGCCAACCGCCGCGAACCCGAGGCCGACCGCATCGCCGGACAGCTCGGCCCCGACGTCGTCAGCGGGCCGCCCGCGCTCGCCTCCACGCCCGCCATCGCGATCGTCGCGGCGGTCGCGACCATCGCGTTGACCGCCGCGCTGCTCGCCGGCCGCGGGTGGGCCAGGTTCGCCCTCGTCGGGCTCGGTATCGTCACCGGCGTCGTGCTCGCCTGGGACGGCCGCCTGCACGCCGTCGCCGTGTTCGTCCTCGTCGCCGCGGTGGCCTCCGTCCTGCCGAGCGCGCACCGCTTCCTCGCCGCGCCGGATGCCCGCTGACCCCGCGGGCGCCGTTCCGGGCCCGACACCGCCGGACCGGGACCGGCCGGACGACCTGATCGTCCTGGCGATCCGGGTCGGGGTCGTCGCGTCCCTCGGCGTGCTCGCCGTGCAGACCGACGTCAGCAGGCGGGCCCCGCTGGGCGTCGTCCTGGCCCTCGTCGCCGTCGCCGCGCTCTACGCGCTGCTGCTCGCGGCGGCCCGCGTCGTGGGTCGCACCGGTCCCCGTCCGGTGATCGTCTCGGGGACCGACGCGGTGCTGTCGCTGCTGGCCGTCGGCCTCACCGGCGGCGCGTCGAGCCTGGCCGTCGCGGTGCTGCCCCTGGTCGTCATCGCGAACAGCCTGCGCACCGAGCGCCGCCGCAGCGAGACCTTCGCGCTGCTGGTGGGCGCCGCGTACACCGCGGCGTGCGTCCTCGGGAGCACCCCGGCCGTGCCCCCCGTCGATCGCGTCGTGACCGGTCTGTGGTGGACCTTCTACCTTGCGGCCGTGGCAGCGTTGGCAGGGGTATTCGTCCGCCGCCTGGACCGCCAGTACCGGGCCGTGGCCCGAGCACAGGCCGAGACGATCGCCGAGCGCGACGCGCTGGTGGAGGAGCGTGACCTGCGCAGGCGGCTGCTGGAATCCCATCAGGCCCGCCTCGACGGTCTGCGGGTGATCGTGCACGAGTTCCGCGCGCCGGCCGTGTCGCTCGGCGCGCTCGCGCGAGCCGCGGCGCAGGACGCACCGAGTCCCACGCTCGACCTCATCAGGGCGAACGTCGAGCACCTCGAGGAGATGCTCGACGGGGTGTCCGACGTCGCGCGCATCGACGGCCCCGCGCTGGGACCCGCCCGCAACCGCATGATCCGGCCGCACGACCTGGCGGTCGCCGCACTCACCGCGGCCGGACTCCCACCGGAGCGGCAGGCCATCGTGGTGCGGCCGTCGGCCCTCACGGTGCACGGGGACCCTCAGCGACTGCGCAGGCTGATCGGCAACCTCGCCGAGAACGCCGCACGGCACAGCGGCTCGGCGGTGGTGGAGCTGGAGTTCGACCGACAGGGCAAGGATCTGGTCGTCGAGGTCCGGGACAGGGGTCCGGGCCTGTCGGAGGACCAGCTGGGTCTGGTCACCCATAAGTACGTCAGCATGGGGGACCGACGCGGCACATCGGGCCTGGGGCTGTGGATCGTCAGCGAGCTGACCGCGACGATGGGGGGCAAGCTGACCCTGTCCGCCCGCGACGGGGGCGGACTCGTCGCGCGCCTGGTCCTCCCGGCCTGGTGAGCCTGACGTCCTCACACACCCGGCTCGCGGTCCGGCAGCAGGCCCTCCCGCACGGCACGCACGACGGTCTCGGCGCGGGTCGTGGTCCCGAGCTTGCGCATCACCCGGGAGAGGTACTCCTTGACGGTGTAGGCCGACAGGTGGAGCTCGGCGCCGATCTGGCGGTTCGTCATCCCCTCGGCCACGAGCTCCACGATCGACAGCTCGTGCTCGGTGAGGCGGCGGTCGCGCTCACCGTTCAGCACGGCTGCCGCGAGCCGGGAGTCGATGACGAGGTGTCCTTCGGCCACCCTGCGCAGGCCGGCCGACAACTCACCGCAGGAGGAGTCCTTGAGAAAGAACCCGGTGGCGCCGGCCCGCACGGCCGATACCGCGGCCGACCGGTCCTCGAAGCTCGTCAACATCGCGACCCGGACATCAGGGCGCAGGCTGCGCACCTGCTCGACCAGGCTCAGGCCGGAGCGATCCCCCAGCCGCAGGTCGACGATGGCGAGGTCGACCCGCGTGGGGCCCGCGGTCGCGCCGGACAGGTAGTCCAGCGCGCCCTGCCCGTCGAGGAAGGCGCCGACGACGTCGATCGCGTCCCGGGCGAGCGTCCGCTCGAGCCCCTCGAGCACGAGCTCGTGGTCGTCGACGAGAACCGCGGAGAGGCGGCCCTCCTCGAAGTGGATGCGCGCCGGGTCGCTCGCCCGGCGCTGCCCAGGCCTGATCACGGTGACCCCGCCGCTCCGGTCCACCACCATGACGCGTGGTTCGGCCGGCGCGGCCGCACCGGTTCGTCCACCGGCACGGATCTCACCACAGCACGGACAGCAGTCCGGCACCGACGAGCAGCACGCCGACGACCTGGCACGCCCGCGCCCCCCGTCGGTGGACGGAGGCCCGGCGTGCCCTGTCCCGCTCCGGGAGGGTGGGCGGCAGGAGCGAGTCGGCGTTGCGCCTGCCCCACAGCCCGACCAGGAACACCATGCCGCCGAGCACCACCGACGCCACCAGGTCGACGGCGGCGGTCATCGCGGAGCGGCCGGCGCGGGAGCGGCCGGCGCACCGAACGGCGGCGGCGCGTCCGGGTCGGCAGGACGGTACTCCTCGGCGTAGTCCACGTCGGCGTCGCGGAGCCGGTCGGCGATCCAGTCCCGCCACACCGCGATCCCCCGTTCCACCTCCAGCGCCTGCCGCAGACCCTCGGCCACCTGGTCGAACCCGGCGGGCACGAACGGGGTCACGGCGTCCACCCGCCCGACGTTCCAGCCGAACTGGCCCTGCACCGGCCCGTACAGCTCCCCCGGCGCGACGGCGAACGCCGCCTCGCCGACCGGCCCCTCGAGCTCCGCGCGGCCGAGCTCACCGAGCAGCCCGCCCGACTCCCGCGTGCTCGCGTCCCGGCTGCGGGCCGCGGCCACCTGCTCGAAGGGCGTGCCCGCCCGGAGCTCGTCGACGACGAGCCGGGCTTCCTGCTCGGTCTCGACGACGATGTTGCGCAGGGTCCGCCGCTCGGGCGTGCCGAGCCGGCCCTGCCGCTCCTCGTACGCCGCGCGCAGCTCGTCGTCGCTGATCTCGATCCGACCGACGACCGCTTCCATCAGCCGGCCGACCGTCAGTTGGCGGCGGATCTCGTCGAGCACCGCGGCGTCGGACGTCCCGACGTTGGCCAGCGCCTGCACGTAGGCCTCACGGCCCCCCGCACCGAACTGCTCCTCGATGTAGCGGTCCCGGGTGTCCGTGACCTGCTTGTCGGCCACCACGATCGCGCGGTCAGCCGCCTCGCGGTCGAGGATGTCGCTCAGCACGACCGACCGGGCGAGGTCCCGGCGGAATCCGTCCGCCGCCGCCGGGTCGTCCGGGGCCTCCACCCCGTACAGCGCGCGCAGGGCGACGAGCCGCTGGTCGAGCTCGTCGACCGTGACGACCCGCCCGTCGAGGCGGTAGGCGGCATCGGCAGGCAAGGCCGTGGCCCGCCACCAGAACACGCCCGACGCCGCGACCAGCAGCGCCACGACGACCACCGCCGCGACCAGGCGTCCGCCACTGACGGGCAGCCGCAGCCGGCGACGGACCCCGGCACCGTCCGCCGCGGCGGGGTCGACCGGGTCCGCCGCGAGGTCGACCGGGGCCGGGTCCGCGTCGGCCCGCTCCGCAGTCCCGGGCTCGCCGGTTCCGGCATCCTCGGAACCGGCGCCGTCGGAACCGGCATCGTCGTCGATCGGCCGGCCCGCCGCTGCGCCGTCGTCCATGGCGGCGTCGGGTTCCGGAACGGCACCGTCCGCCGGCGCCGCCCCGGCGGGCTCGGCCCGCTCCCGCGCGGCCCCGGCCGGGGAGCCGGCGCCGTCGGACGACGACCGGGTCGCGCCCGCACCGACCACGTCGCGCGCGTCCTCGTCGACCTCCGCGCCAGCCTGCTTGCCCATCATCGCACTCCCACGAGACGCTCGTCACGGTCCACCCTGCTCAACGCGGGCAGGGCTCCCGGGGTTCGGGTCGCCCAGACGACGAACACGGCAGACCCGTAGGCGACCCCGACCGACAGCGCCAGGAGCACCCCGAACTCCGCCACGACGGACAGCTGGGAGAGGACGAGCACGGCGTAGCCCGTGGCGGACGCGGCGGCCGCGAGGACGACCGCGCGACGCAGGGACCGGTCGCCCCGCCGTGCCGCCTCCGCCGACAGCACCGTGAACTCGCAGCCGACGGCGGCCGTCAACGATCCGATGGCCACCGTGACCGGGGTCAGCCCGATACCGCTGATCCACACGGCGAGCAGCCCGAGACCCGTCGCCAGCGCCGCTGCGGCGACCGCCAGCAGCGCGTCGGCACGCCGGCGCAGGCCGATCGCGAGCACCAGCCCGGCCACCACGATCCCGGCGAGGTTGGACAGGTACCGGTCGGCGGAGATCTGCTCGTACGAGCCGACCGCGACCATGGGCAGGCCCGTCACGGCCACCTCCATGCCACGGGGCGGCGGCGGGAGCACCGAGCGCACCGACTCGCGCAGGTCGAGCAGCTGCTCCGCGTCGTCCAGCCGGGTCCCGTAGGTCATCACGGCCAGCGACCGGTCCGAGTTGACGACGCTGCTGGTCAGGTACCGGGGAAGCAGCCGCAGGGCGGACTCCAGCTGGCCGTCGGTGGGCTCCGCGCCGAGGAACCCGAGCAGGGCCGGGGGCGAGATGATCCGACGCAGCCGGTCGCCCTCCGCGGTGATCACGGCCTCGTCCGCGGCACGCATCCAGGCGAGCGCCTCCGGGGTCGCGACGCCGCCGCCGGAGAGTGCGATCGTGAACTCCCCGCTGGATCCCAGCACGTCCTCGACGCGGTCGGCGTCGTCGAGGACGGGCAGCCCGCCCGCGAACCCCTGGAGGTCCGCGCGCAGGGGGAGGTCGCCGAGCCCCGCCCAGCCCAGCGCGGCGAGGGACACGGCGAGAACCCCGGCCGCGACGCGCGCCCACGGCCGGCGGCGCGGTGCCACGGACGGGCCCGATCCGGCGGGCTCGGGCGGGACCGCCGCCGGTGCCGGCAGCCCGGCGCGCTGCCGCCAGGTGACGGCCAGGCCGGTGAGCACCGCGACCGCGATCCCGACGGCGAGGGTCACCCCCAGGTCCGCGACGGTCGGGATCGGGCTCGCGGCGAGCGCGCCGAAGCTCGCCGCCGTGGCCGCGCCGACGACCAGGACCAGCCGGCGCGATGTGCCGGTGGCCAGGTAGGTCGTGAAGTCGCTGCCCACCCCGATGAGCACGGGCAGGAACGCGATGACCCCGAGCGAGAGCGGCCGGTCGGCCCAGCCGAACGCGCTCAGTGTGAGCGACGTGGCCACCGCGGTGGCCACGAGCGGCAGGGCGCGGTGCCGCAGGCCGGTCCATCGCATCGCCAGGAACCATGCGCCGACGGCGAACAGCGCCACCGTGCCGAGCAGGGGCACCTCGGTCCGCACCCGCTCGCCCAGCGCCGCGGCGACGGTCGGCACGCCCGACACGGTGACCCGCTCGACGTCGAGTCCCGAGGCGTCGACCGTCGCCCGGACATCGGCGACGAGGCGTTCCAGCCCGGACTGCTCGAGGTCCTGGCGCGGCCGGACCAGCACGACCGCGGCGGACGCCTCGGGCGCCACGAAGCGCCATCGAGGCCGGGGCTCCCCCGCCTCGTCGAAGATCACCGAGTCGACGAACTGCTGGTTGCGCAGCGTCGGGAGCCCGGCCGGGAGTCCCTGGACGATGAGGGCGCCGTAGCGCTGGTCGAACTCCGCCACGGCCCGCCGGGCGGCCTCCTCCGCCGCTGCGGGGGACGCGCCGCTCGACGCGGCCTCCTCGGCGGCGGCCGCCCGGACGCCGTCGCGGTAGCCCGACAGCTCGGCGAGCAGCTCCTGGGCCCGCGCCGCCACCTGGTTGAGCACGGTCGCCGGACCGTAGACCGAGGCGACGTCCGGGGTGCGCGACAGCGCGCCTTCCAGCTGCAGCAGGGCCGGGAGCGAGTCGGCGGAGAGCAGCGACCGCGGCTCGGCGGACTCCAACAGCACCACCACGGGGTCACCGCCGAACGAGGACCCGACCTCGGCGAGGGCGCGGGCCGCCGGGTCGTCGGCGGCGACGAACGACTCGACACCCGTGTCGACCCGCAGCCGGAGCAGCCCGCCGAGCACGGCCGCGACCACACCGATCAGCAGCAGCACCGCCACGGCCCGCCGCCGCACGACACGGGACGCGACGCCGCGCGCGACGGCGGTGGGGAACGTGGACCGGGGGCGGCCGGGCGTCTCGTCGTCGCCGGTCACGCCGTGCACCTCGACTCGGTCATCGCTCCCTCTCCTCACACACACGCCGGGGAGGCCCGGGGATCCCCCGGACCTCCCCCGCGTACGACATCGCCGTCAGTTCTCCGGGACCGGCTCCTCCTCGATCCTCGGGTAGGGGCCCTCGAAGCTGCGACGCGGGTCGGAGTTGGCGCCCGCCTCGGGGTACGGGTTGTACTTCTCCAGCGGGCCGAACTGGGTGTCCAGCGGCTGGTTGACCGACTTCTCGTTGACCACCACGAACGCCCGCAGGGCGGTGCCGTTGCCGTCGGCCGACACACCCAGGGTCTGCGAGAGACCCGCGAACCACAGGGCCGTGTCCTTGCCGTAGGGCCGCAGGTACCCGAGCGTCGGGTTGAGGTCGGACAGGTTGACCTGCAAGGTCGGGATCAGCTCACGGGTGGCGTCGCTGAACCCCTCCACCCGCACGAGGGTGTCCGGCGCGCGCTCGAGCGCGGTGTCCAACGACGGCAGCAGGCCGCGCAGGTCCGCGGAGGTTTCCGGGAGCTCCCGGAGCGCGGCGGCGACGTCCGGTGCGGCGGCCTCCAGGTTCGCCGCCACCGGGGCCAGCGAACCGGCCAGTGTCGTCAGCGAGCCACTGGCGTTCTGCGCCGAGGTCAGCACCCCGGGGAGCTCGCGCAGCACGGCCTCCAGGTCCGCCCGGTTGTCCGTCACGACCTGGGTGATGCGGTCGGCGTCCCGTACCAGGTCGGTGATCCGCCCCTGCCCGACGTCGAGGGCCCGCAGCAGCCGGGTGGTGTTCCCGGTCACCTGGGCGAGGTCCTCGGACTGGGCGGCGAGGGCGTCCAGGGCGTCGCCGCCCTCACGCCCCAGCGCGCCGAGCCCGGCGACCGCGTCCGCGATCTCCTCCCGAGCCCCGTCGGTGGTGAGCGACGCCGACTGGATGGTGCTGCTGAGTGACTCGCGGGTGGGCTGGTCGAGGCTGGTCAGCACGTCGTCGAGCTGCACGCTCGGGCGTCCCGAGCCCTCCGGCAGGATCGCGCCGTCGGCCAGTTCCGGCCCGGTGCCGTCGGTGACGTCGGCGTAGGTCTCCTCGACCAGGGTCTTGTTCCGGATGGTGACGACGGCACCCTCGTGCAGCGGGGCCGCCTCCTCGTCGAGGTCGAGGGTGACCACCGCCGACCCGTCCTCGACCTCGACGTCCTGCACCCGGCCGATCACCACGCCGGCCTGCCGCACGTCGGACTGCGGCACGAGGTTGTCGACGTCGTCCATGGCCAGGGTCACCCGGTACCCGGCCTGGGTGACGAGCGGGAGGGAACCACCCGCGTTCGTCCAGAGGAACGCGAACACCGCGGCGGTGGCGGCGACGAAGCCCGCGACGACGACCGTGCGCAGGATCGGCACCAGGGCGAGAGGGATGCGCATCGTCGGTACCTAACGGGGGGTCGGGGTCGCGAGACCCTGGAGCGGGAGCGGGAGCGATGTCGGCGACACCTGCAGCAGGCCGCGCAGGATCCCGCGGTTGGCGTCGCGCAGGCTGACCACCGAGTTCGTGTTGTAGACGAAGGCCTGCAGGTCGGTGAGGTACGGGACCAGGCCCGCGGTCACCGGCTCCAGGCGCTCGGAGACGGGGACCAGGTCGTCGAGCGCGGCGTCGAGGTCGCTCACCACCGGCCGCAGGTCACCCACCACCGGCCGCGCCGAGGAGAGGACCGGGGTCAGCACGTCGAGGGTCGTGTCCAGCTGCTCGACCGAGTCGTCGGTACGCGACAGCGCGTCCGGCAGCACGTCGGACGCCTCCCGGATCTCGACGAGAGCCGGGTCGAGCTCCCCGGCGAGCTCCGTCACCCCGAGGGTGGCGGCGCGCAGCTGGGTGTTGAGGTCGGGCAGCTGCCCGAGGGCGTCCTCGAGGGGCCCGCTCTGCCCGGCCACCGTCGTCAGCGTGGTCTGCAGGCTGTCGGCCAGCCGGGAGATCCGCTCGTCGTCGCGCCCCAGCGCCGAGGAGATCCGGCTCAGTGCGGTGACCAGGCTGGCGATCCGTTCCCGCCGGGTGTCGAGCTCGGCGACGACCGGCTGCAGGTCGGTCAGCACCGCGTCGGCGCCTCGCAACCCGTCCGGCAGGGTCGACGGCGCGTTGGCCAGTGCCGTGTCGGACTCCGAGAGGAGGCTGGTCAGCGCGTAGCGGGCGTTGTCGTCCAGGTGCCCGGTCACGGCGTCGATCTGCACCGGCGCCGTCGACCGCCCGACCGGGAGCACGTCCCCGTCCTCCAGCGGCACCCCGGGCGGACCGCCCGGGTCGATCTCCACGTACATCTCGTTGAGCGGGCTCTTCGGCCGGAGCACGACGCGGGCGTTGTCGTAGACCGGGTAGTCCTCCGAGACGGCCAGGGTGAGCACCGCGTTGCCGTCGTCGGACACCGACGCCTCCCGGATGTCCCCGACCGCGACGCCGGCGATCCGCACCTCCTGCCCGTTGCCCGGGCTGATCGCCGGGGTCGCCTCGAACGTGGCGTCGAAGATCAGGTCGGCCTGCCACGGTGGGTTGAACCGCTGCTGGCTCAGGATGTAGCCACCGACGGCCGTGCCCAGTACGACCAGGGCCGCCATGATGGCGACGTTGCGGAACAGGCCGGGCTCGCTGCGCGTGCGCGCCCACAGAACGGCGAGCCGTCCCGGCGCCCGACTGGTTGTGCTCATCGCTGGATCTCCTGGAACTGAGCGAGGTTGGCGAACAGCTGCTCCACGCTGACCCCGGGCAGGCCGGCGACGCTGCCGCCGTTCACGCCGGGGTTGAAGCCGATGACGGCGCCGTTCTCGTCGGTGAGCGCCGAGGCGCTGTCGAGGTTGGTCACCATGTAGCCGAGCTCGGTGTAGAGCGGGTTCTCCCCACCACCGCCCTCGTAGGGACCGGTGCCGGTGAAGCCCGAGTTCACCGTGTCGAGCACGGGACCGTTGACCCGGTCGAGAACCGGACCTTCCAGGTTGTCCAGCACCGTCGTCAGTTCCTCTGTCGCCGGGATCAGACCGTCCACCAGCGGGCGGGCGTCGACGAGCAGCGCGCGGAGGTCGGCGACGGCGGGGCGGGCCTCCGCCAGCACCGGGTCGGCGCTCTCGAGGAGGTCGTCGAGCTCCTCGACGATCGGCAGGGCGGGACCGGCCGTGTCGCGCAGCTCGGCCAGCGTGCCGTCGAGGTCCTGCAGACCGGTGGTGGCGATCCGCAGGGTCTCCGGCATGCCCCGCAGCGACTCGGCGATGTCCCCGCCGCGCCGGTCGAGCACCCCGGACAGCGAGTCGAGGCCGATCACGACGTCGTCGAGCTGGCCGTTGGTCTCCGACAGGGCGCGGGACGCGGACTCCAGACCCTGCACCAGCTCGGTCAGGTCGGTCTCGGGCCGGGTGCCGAGCGCGGAGCTCAGCACGCCCGCGGCCGGGCCCAGCGTGCCGGGCGCGGTCCGCGCGAGATCGCGCAACGCCTCCGACCCGCCCGACGACAGCGTCTCGTCCAGGTACCCCGTGGTGTTCTGCAGACCGGCGAGCGCGTCGGGCTGCAGCGCCAGCGCCACCTTGTCGAGCTCCACCGGGAGCTCGGTGAGCGCCAGGGGGATGTCGCCCCGCAGAGGGCCGCGGTCACCACCGGGCTCGAGTTCCAGGTAGTAGTTGCCCCCGAGCAGGGTGGTCGGGCGGATCGCCGCCGACGGAGCCGAGCCGAGCTTGTCCTTCTCCCCCGGGTCCAGCTTCATGGAGATCAGCGCGGAGCCGTCGTCGGCCCGCTCGACGCCGGTGACGAGGCCCACCGGAACCCCGGCGATCTTGACGACGGTCTGGTACGGCCGCATCCGGTAGTCCTCGGCGAAGTTCGCCCGGATCGTGTCGCCCGGGCTCAGCGTCGTCAGGATCTGCGCCTTGGCGAACAGCGCGACCCCGAGAACCAGCAGGACGATCACGACGACGATCCCGATCCCCAGCGGGGACAGCGGCCTGCGGCGCCGCAGCGAGTCGATGGCGGCCATCAGTTGCGCTCTCCCAGCAGTGGCAGCGGCTTGCGGTCGGTCTCGAGCTCGCCGGGCTCGGGGTCGCCGTTGCGGGCGACGGTGGGGTCCTCGACCGGCAGGATTCCGGACGCCGTCTCGGCCGAGACGATCGGGAAGAACCGCAGCCAGTGCCCGGCCGCGTCCCCGCCGCTCAGAGCGCTCGTCGCGTTGGTGAAGAAGTGCGAGATCTCCGGGGAGAACGGTGCCACGTCGGCGAGCAGGGGCGCGGCATCGCGCAGGGTCTGCACCAGCCGCGGGGTGAGCGGCCTCGCGTCGGACATCAGCCCGGTGAGGTCGACGACCGCGGGCTCGGCGACGTCGCTGACCCCGGGCACCCGGTCCAGCGGGGTGACGGCCTCGCGCAGGACTCCGCGCACGTCCGGGGTGGCCGCACCGAGCGCCTCGGCTCCGGGCCGCAGGTCGGTCACGGCGAGGCGGGTGTCGGCGAGCGGCCCGTTGAGCGTGTCCAGCGCGCCGCGGACGTCGCGCAGCGTGCCGGGGGCCTGCTGCAGCGTCTGTTCGAACGGCGCGGCCCCGTCCACGGCCACCGCGTCGAGCGTGGTGCTGAGGTTCGTCATGAGGGAGGCGATCTCCTGTTCGCGGCCCGCGAAGCGGCCGGCGAGGGTTTCCGCCGACTGCAGCAGCCCGACGAGGTCGGTGCCGTCCTCGGCGCTCAGGGACCGGGACACCGTGCCCAGGTCGGGCAGCAGGTCGGGTGCGGTCCGGAAGGCGTCGGCCAGATCCTCGGAGCGGCCCGCGAGGCCACCGCCGAGCTCGCGAAGGGTCGACCCGAGCGCGGTACGGGTGACCGGGTCGAACACGTTGAACAGGTCGCTGACCTCCTGCGCACCGCGGGTCACCCGCTTCGGGATCACCTCGTCGGCGCCGAGGAGCCCGGCGTCGGGCGTGCCCGGGTCGAGGTCGACGAACTTCTGCCCGAGCGCGGAGCGGGCGCCGACCGAGGCGGTGGCCGCGCTGGAGTTGCGGTAGATCGGCCGTTCGCCGTCCAGCTTGAGGACCGCGACGGCGCCGAGGGCCTCGGAGTACTCGATGTCGTCGACGGTGCCGACCCGCGCGCTCGCGATCCGCACGTCGTCGCCGCGGCGCAGAGCGCCCACGTCGTCGAACGAGGCGCGGACCATGGTCACCGTGGCGCCGGGGATGCCGTACTGCGCCGAGAACGCGAAGATCACCGACGCGACGAAGAGGATCACCACCGCGAGCCCGATGAACAGGGCCGACGAGCGCGAGTGGAACGCCTTCAGCAGACCTCTCACGACCCACCCCCCAGCAGCGATCCGAGCATGCCGCGCTCCTGTTCTGGGTCGAGTCCGGTGGCGCCGTCGTCATCGGGTCCCGGCGCCCGCAGCAGGGACCCGCCGACCGGCGGGCTGGTGGGGGTACCCGGGACGTCGCTGCCCGGCTGCGCGCCGCCGATCGGCGGCGGGGTGCCGAACAGCGGCGGCACCGGTACGTCGGCGGGCAGGAGGCTGGTGGCCGTGTCCTGGTTCACGATGATGTGCGCCCGGAAGTAGTGGGAGATCCCGTCGTGACCGTTGGTGGTCAGTGCCCAGTACCGGACGAAGTCGAGGACGTTGTCGAGATTGGCGGTCAGGTCCTCCACCAGCGGGCGCGCCGACGCGGAGGCGGACCGGAGGTCCGGCGAACCTGCACGGAGGTCCGCGGCCACCGGCTGCGCCTGCTCCAGCAGCGACCGGGCCTCCTCGAGCACCGGCTGGGCCTGGGCCAGCGCCGGGTCGAGGGAGTCGGCGAACGTCATCAGCTCGCGGGAGATCTCGGACAGGTCCTCGGTCACCGGACGCAGCGAGCGCAGCGTCGGCGTCGTCTCCTGGGCGGTGCCGGCGAGCTCGCCGAGGGTGGTGCGGGCCGAGCGCAGCGCTCCGGGAAGCTCCGCCAGGGTCTGGTCGAGCTGCTCCTGCTGACGGCTGCTCGCCGCGAGCAGCCGGTCGGCCGCGGCGACGAGGCGGTCGAGCGACTGCCCGTCGTCCGTGGCGAGCGCGCCCGCCACCGGCTCCACCTGGTCGACCAGCGAACCGAGCAGGGCGTTCTGGTCCTCCAGCACAGAGGTGAGCCCCTCGGTGTCGCGCAGCGCCGGGGTCAGGGCCCGCAGCGCCGCGTCGACGTTGCCGCCGTTGTCCCGCAGGCCGTCGCCGAGGGTCGTGACGAGGAAGGCGAGCGACTCGCCCGTCGGTTCGTCGATGGTGTTGAGGATCTCGTCGAGGTCGACGTTGGTGGCCGTGCGCTCGCGCGGGATCGTCCCGCCGTCGGCCATCTCCGCCGTTCCCGGCGTGCCACGTTCGAGGTCGACGTAGCGCTCGCCGAGGAGGCTGATCGGGCGGATCGTCGCCCGGGCGTCCCGGTAGAGCGGCATCGCGGCCGGGTCGAGCTCCAGCAGCACGTCGGCGTGGTCGCCGTCGACGACGGTGTCCCCGACCGAGCCGACGACCACGCCGTCGACCTTGACCTCGTTGCCCGTGAGGAGCGGCCCGGCCGAGGCGAACTCGGCCACCACGACGATGCCGCGGTTCGCCGGGTTCTCCGCTGCGAGGCCGCTCATCGCGCCGGTCGCGCCGAACGCGGCGACGACGGCGACCGCGAATGCCCTGCTCATGGACGACCTCATCGCATTCCCTCTCCGAAGGCGTCCGTCCACGGCTGGTCGACCAGCTCTCCGGGCAGCGGAGCCAGGTTCTTGGTGGTGCCAGGGGGGAGGACGCCCGGGTTGACGTTCACGTTCTCGGCACCCGCGGTGACGTAGATCCGGGCGTAGTGCCCGTTGCGGTCGAAGTTGCCGTTCGCCGAGTTCCAGTTCGTCAGGAAGCCGGCGAGCTCCGGGGAGTAGGGCCGCAGGAAGTCCAGCGCCGGGGTGAGACCGGTGAACGTCTCGTCGAGCGCGGGCACCGTCACCGAGCCGCTGTCGAGCAGCCCCGGGGTGAGCTGCAGCAACTCCGACGCCGAGTCGAGCGTGGGCCGCAGGTCGGCGACGGCCGGGCGGAGGTCGGCGAGCAGCGGGCGCAGGTCGGCCGCGACCCCGGGCAGGCGCTCGGTGGCGGGCGCCAGCGCGTCGAGCAGCGGGGTCACCTCCTCGACCGTGCCGGGCACGCCGTCCAGCGTCGTCCGCGCCTGGCGCAGCGTGCCGGGGAGCTCGGTCAGGGTGCCGCCGAGCGCCTCACGCTGATCGACGATCCGATCGACGGCACCGCCAAGCTGGTCCACCACGCGCGAGACCTCGCCGTCGCGGCGCGCGAGGATCTCCATCGTCTCGTTCAGCCGGGTGACCAGCTGCCGGACGGCCTCCCCGTCGGTGCCCAGACCGCGCAGGACGTCGCCGAGGGCGCCGACCGCCGGGCCGGCGGTGCGCAGCGTGGCGTTGAGGTCCGGTTCGCTGCCGTCCAGTGTCTCCTCGAGGCTGCGGATCAGCGCGTTGACCTCCTCCCGGGTCGGCTCGTCGAGCGCCGCGAGGACCGTGTCGAGCTCCACGGGGGCCGGCTGGGCGCCGGTGATCATGCCGCCCGACGGGATCTCGGCGTTGGACGCCGGCCCGTCGGTGAGGTTGACCAGCCGCTCGCCGAGCAGCGCCTTCCAGATCACCGTCACGGTGGCGCCGTCGTGCAGCGGTGCGAACTCACGGTCGAGGACGAGGGTCAGGCGGGCGCGCCCGTCGACGACGTCGAGGGCCTCGATGCGGCCCGCGTCGAAGCCGTTGACCTTGACGAGGCTGCCCTCGATGAGATTGGCCGCGTTGTCGAGGACGACCTCGACCCGGTAGGGCCCGTTGAAGGTGATGACTCCGGCGGCCGTGGTGGCCAGCAGCAGGAGCGCGCCCACGACCGCGGCGAGGATCCGCCGCATGTCAGTCCATCCCCAGCGGTCCGGCGGAGTCCCCGGCGAGGAACTGCCTGACGAACGGGTCGTCGGACCCGAAGGCCCCGGCGGCATCGCCGTAGTGGATGACCTCGCCCTTCCAGATCAACCCGACGTAGTCGCTGACCTTCCGCGCCGAGCGGATGTCGTGGGTCACGATCATGTAGCAGCCGCCGTGCTCGGCGTGGATCTTGAGGATCAGGTCGCAGAGCAGGCTGGTGCGCACGGGGTCGAGGCCCGAGTCCGGCTCGTCGAACAGCACGATGTCGGGGTTCATCACCAGTGCCCTGGCGAAGCCGGCGCGCTTGCGCATGCCACCCGACACCTCGCTCGGGTACTTGGAGACCGCCGCCTCGAGTCCGACCTCGACGAGGTTGGACATCACGATGTCGCGGATCTCCTTCTCCGACTTGTCGGTGTGCTTGCGCAGCGGGAAGGCCGTGTTGTCGTAGATGTTCATCGACCCGAAGAGAGCGCCGTCCTGGAAGAGGACACCGAACCGCTTGCGCAGTTCGTAGCGCTCACGCTCGCTGATCCGCCACATGTCCTGGCCGAAGATGACGACCTCGCCCTGGTCGGGCTCCAGGAGCCCGACCAGGTGCTTGATGAGGACGCTCTTGCCCGTGCCGGACGGTCCCAGGATCGTGGTGATCGCGTTGTCATGGAACTCCAGGTTCAGGCCCCGGAGGATCTTGAACGACCCGAACGCCTTGTGCAGGTTGCGTACCGACATCGGCGCCGGCCCGTCGGCCTGGTGCTGGACGCCCCGCGGGCCGTGCCGGCCGGCGGGACCGTGGACACCGACTGGTTCGGGTCGCGGGTGCATCGAGATCCTCCGGTTCGGGGCGACGTCGCCCCTGGTGTGGGTGGAACGGAATCAGTTGGCGATGGGCGCGTTGGCCGACAGTCCCCAGAACAACTGGGTCCCGAGAACGCCGACGACGTGGATGAGGACCATGTTGAGCATCATCGACTTCGCGGTGTTCCGGCCGACTCCGACCGGCCCGCCGCTGGCGTTGTAGCCGTAGAAGCAGCCGACGAAGATGATGACCGTGCCCATCGCCATGACTTTCGTCAGCGAATAGAGGAAGTCGAGGGGGTTCTGGTAGAGCCAGAAGATGAACGAGTAGCCACCCTCCGACACCCCGCCCAGCTGGATGACGACGGTCAGGTACTCGGCGATGTACATGATGCCGAGGCCGACCACGTAGAGGAACGGCATCGCGATCCAGGTGGCGAGGATCCGGGTACCCACCAGGTAGCTGCGGGACCGGACGCCCATGACCTCCATCGCGTCGATCTCGTCCGAGATGCGCATGGAGCCCAGCTCCGCGACGAGGCCGCAGCCGACCTTCGCCGCCAGGATGTAGCCCCACATGTACGGACCCATCTCGCGGATGGCGCACCATGCCGAGAAGATGCCCGAGTAGAGCGGCGCGCCGATCTGCTTGAGCGTGTAGTTCGCCTCCAGGCCGCACTGGTACCCGATGACGAACATCATCAGCCAGATGATCAGGCCGCTGGAGATGATCAGGACGCCGGACTGCCGGAAGACCTCCGACGCGTAGTGCCGGACGTCGGGCAGGTCGCGGATGATCCGCGTCGAGAACCGGGCGATCTCACCGCCCGTGGCGAGGGCGTCCTTCACCTTCTGCCCGCCGAGGCTGACCTTCGGGCCCTGCTCGGTCGGGCCGGAGGCGGCGCGCCCGGGGCCGGGACGGTCCATCGTGCTGGTCATGGCACGCGCTCCTCTACTTGTAGACCTGGATGTCGGGGTTCAGCCCGAGCAGGATCGTGGTGAACACCATGTTGAAGATCCAGATCGCGGCGAAGGCGATGACGACGGCCTGGTTCACCGCGTTGCCGACGCCGATCGGCCCGCCGCTGGCCTTGAGGCCCTTGTAGCAGCACACGACGCCGATGATCAGGCCGAAGAGGGCGGTCTTGACGACGCTTCCCCAGACGTCGGTCGTCGACAGGTTCGCGAAGAGGCTGTCGGCGAACGCCGCGGGGTTCGCCCCGAGGATCGGGACCGCCGCGATGTACCCACCGAGCAGGCCGAACAGGATGGCGGCCAGGTCGAGCAGGCCGGTCATGAAGAACAGCGCCACCACCCGCGGCAGGACCAGGGTGCGGATGGGGTCGACGCCGAGGACCTCCATGGCGTCGATCTCCTCACGGATGCGGCGTGCGCCGATGTCCGCGGTGATCGCCGTCCCGACGACACCGGCGACGACCATGGCGTTCACCCACGGTGCGAACTCCCGCACGCTCGCCATGACGAAGAACGAGCCGAGCCGCTCCGGGATACCGAAGAGGCTGAACAGGTTGCCGCCCTGCAGGCCGGGGGCTCCCAGGCCGAAAGCCGTGCACGACACCGCCATCGGGATCCAGCACAGCTTGAGGATGTCGAACATCTGGTCGCGCACCTCGCCCCAGTAGCCCAGGGGGTGCCGGACCGCCATCCAGAGCACCTGGAGCAGGAGCCGGGTCATCTCGCCGGCCTGCACCAGCGGGCCTTCCAGCCCCTTGAACGGGTTGCGCGGGAGGGAGATTCTGCGTCGTGCTGATTCCCGGGGAACCGGAACGACCGTAGGGGAACTCACGGTTGTCGTCCTTCCTGACGATCAGATGGAGGCATCGCGAGTGGGGGGCGGAACCCGCCGCAGGTTCGCGATCAAGAACCGTGATCCACGGTTACGATCGCCCGAATGGCCCAACGGGCGAGCGATGGGGGGGATACGGCGACGGATGGGGGGAACTAGCTCCCCCCATCCGGGGGGCCGCCCGTCGTTCAGCCCGCGGCGAGCGGGACCGCGACGCCCAGACGAAGCCCACGGAGCCGGGGGGCGCGGCTGACCCAGATCCGCCCGCCCAGGCGCGCGCACTCCTTGGCCAGGCTCGGGAGCCCGAAGGAGCGTCCCGGGACGGACCGCAGGATCCGCTGCACCTCGGCGACGTCCCCCGTCCCGTCGTCGTCGATCTCCACCGTCCACCAGGAGCCACCACGGCGAAGGTGCACGGCGACCTGGGTGGCTCGTCCGTGGTGACCGGCGTTGGCGACGCCTTCACGGACGGCCCGGACGAGCAGGTCGGCGAGGGTGAGGTCCGGCTCGGGTCCCTCACCCGACACGTCCAGGTCGGGAAGGGGACCGCCGGCCGCGTTGATCCCACCCAGCAGACCGCGCAGCCGGTCCACCACCGGTTCTCCGGGCCGCTGCGACCCCTGATCGTCCGGGACGCCACCGCTCGCGATCTCCACCAGTGCCGCCCGGAGTTGCCGCAGCGCGGTCCCGAGCCGGTCGGCCATCCGGTCGACGACGGCCACCGCCCCGTCGTCGAGGTCGGCGACGGCGCGCAGCTCGGCCACCTCCAGCGTGGCCGCGAACAGCTGCTGGGTGACCCCGTCGTGCAGCGCTGCCGCGATGCGGGACCGCTCCCGCAGCTCCTGCAGCGACACCGACCTCCGCAGCAGCAACGCCTGCTGGAACGCGAGCGCCGCGACCTCGGAGAGCTCCGCCAGCGTCGCCAGGTCCTCGGGGCCGGCCCGGAACGTCGACCTCGGGCCGCCGTCGCAGAAGACCACGCCGAGCAACCCGAGCCGGTCACTGCGCAGCTGCTGGGCGACGATCGGACCGTGCACGTCGAACAGGTCCAGGCAGTGCTGCGGCACGTGTGTGCCCACCTCGTGGGCCGGGATGCGGATCGGGTGGGCGGCGGCGGGCTCAGCCAGGATCCGGTAGTCCCCGACCGGCCCACCAGCCGCCGCCACCTTCTCACGATCCACGCCGTGGCTCGAGCGACCGCGCACCACACCTCGGACCGGGTCGATGTCGAGGATGACCGACCGGCGGAAGCCGGTGCGTTCGCACACGACGCGGGCCACGACGTCCAGCACGTCCGTCGGCTCGGTGGCGGAGAGGAACATACGGGTGAGCTCGATGCGGTCGATGCCCCGACCCGCGTCGGTCGAGTGCGTCGGTGCCATCACTCCCCCACTTCGGCAAGGACCCCTTCGGCGGGCTCCCGCACGCCGTTGTCGATCACCACTGTAGACTCGGTATGGTGAGGAACACAGCGGGTGCCGCCCCACACGGGCCGGGCGCGGCTCCCGTGGACGTGCCGACGGCGGTCCGTGCCGCGTCGACCGGCCTGTCGGTTCTGCTGCTGGGCGGCTTGATGACACCCCTCGGCCAGGCCGTGCCGGTGCTCGGACCGTTGTGGTTGTTGCTGGTCTCGGTCGTCGCCTTCGCCGCGGCGGGGAGCCGGGTCGGCGACGCGGGGCTCCCGCACGTGCACGGCGGCTGCGCCGCCTTCGGCAGCTTCCTGCTGGTCCTGCCGCTCGTGTTCTGGTTCCCGCCCGCGGGCACCGGCCTCGAGCCCGCCCAGATCGTGTCGGCCGCCGGAGCGGCGGTCGTCGTCGGAGCCGCCGCCGGGTACGTCGCCGGACGCCGGCGCGACCGCTCCGCGCCCGCCTGATCCGGTCCTCCTGGACGGGCCCGGCTGATCGGGCACCGCACCGACGAGTGCGCCGCCACCCGCTCCGGGTGGCGGCGCACTCGGGCGCTCAGCCCTCGACGTGGCCCTCGACCGCCAGCTCGCCGTCGCTGTACCGCTTGCGCAGAACCTTCTTGTCGTACTTGCCCGTCCCCGTCAGCGGCACCTCGTCGATGAAGCTGAACCGCTCGGGCAGCCACCACTTGGCGACCTTGTCCGACAGGTACTGCCGCAGCTCCTCCGGGCCGACCGTGGAGCCGGGACGCCGGACGACCGCCGCGAGCGGGCGCTCCTGCCACTTCTCGTCCGGTACCCCGATGACCGCCGCCGACTGGACGTCCGGGTGGCCGATCAGCTCGTTCTCGAGCTCGACCGACGAGATCCACTCCCCCCCGGACTTGATGACGTCCTTGGCCCGGTCGGTCAGCGTGATGAACTGCCGGGGGTCGATCAAGCCGACGTCACCCGTGCGGAGCCAGCCGTCGTGGAACTTCTCGGGGTCCTCGCCACCGTGGTAGGCGGCCGTCACCCAGGGGCCCCTGACCTCGAGCTCCCCCACCGACTTGCCGTCGTGCGGCAGCGCCGTGCCCTCGTCGTCGACGATCCGGGCCTCGACGCCCGCGACGACCCGTCCCTGGGTGCCGCGCAGGTGCATCGCCTCCTCGGGGGTCGCTGTCGCCGGAGGCAGGGCGACCGAGGCCAGCGGCGAGGTCTCGGTCATCCCCCACGCCTGGACGATCCGCACGCCGAGCTCGTCGAAGGCCTGCATCAGCGAACGCGGGACGGCGGAGCCGCCGCACGCCACGAACTTCAGCGAGCTGATGTCGTGGCCGGGGTTGTCCCGGAGGTGGTTGAGGATGTCGTTCCAGATGGTGGGTACGGCGCCCGACATCGTCGGCCGCTCGGACTCGATCATCTCCACCAGGGGCGCGGCCTGCAGGAAGGGACCGGGCAGCAGCAGCTGCGCGCCCGCCATCATGGCCGCGTAGGGCAGGCCCCAGGCGTTGGCGTGGAACATCGGCACGATCGCCAGGATCGTGTCGTCGTAGCTGACGCCGAGGGCGTTCCTCGTGCAGGCCGCCTGGGAGTGCAGCCACATCGAACGATGGCTGTAGACGACGCCCTTCGGGTTGCCGGTCGTGCCAGACGTATAGCACATCGCCGCCGCGGAGTTCTCGTCGACGTCGGGCCAGTCGAAGACGGGCGACTGCGCGGCGAGTACCTCGTCGTAGCGCAGCACCTCCTTGCCGTAGCCCTCCAGCGGCGCGAGGTCGCCGGATCCGGTCACGAGGACCGTGTGCACGGTCGCCATGTCGGGCAGCGCGCGGGCCAGGAGCGGCACCAGCGTGTCGTCCACGATCAGCACGCTGTCCTCGGCGTGGTTGGCGATGTAGGACAGCTGGTGCGGGGGCAGCCGCAGGTTGAGGGTGTGCAGTACCGCCCCCATCGAGGGGATGGCGGCGTACCCGTCGAGGTGCTCCTGGTTGCTCCACTGGAACGTCGCGACCCGCTGGTCGCCGTCGACCCCGAACCCGCGCAGCGCGTTCGCCAGACGCGCCGCGCGCTCGCCGAGCTCGGCATAGCTGGTCCGCCGCCGCCCCGGCGCGACGGCGGTGATCGTCTCTCGGGCCCCGTGGACGGTGGCCGCGTGCCGCAGCACGGACCCGACCGTGAGGGCGTAGCTCTGCATCGTGCTGAGCACGGCGTCTCCGTTCTCGTCGAACCCGGTCCGGTCAGGCGTTGACGAGGTCGTCGCGACCCGCCTCGGTGAGCATCTTCTCGTACTCCGGGAAGAGCTCCTTGGCGGTCGGGATCAGCTTGAGCAGCTTGGGCACCGGCCCCTTCGCGCGCACCGTGCCGCGGGCCATCGCCACCGAGAGGTTGACCTTGCCGAGCCAGAACCGGTTGCCGGTGTCGGCGGTCATGAACAGCTCGACGTTGGGCTCCTTGGTGCTGGCGGTGCCGGTCTCGACCTCCTTGTTCGGCATGTCGACCGTGATGGTCGCCTCGGGGTCGGTGTAGTGGATCCGCAGGACCACCCCGGACCCGGCGAGCTTGTCGGCCAGCCCGTCCTTCTTGGTCGCCAGCTCGAAGATGCCGCCGAGGTAGGTGTAGACCTCGGACTCGTCGGTGAACACGCCCATGTGCTTTCTCCTCCTGTGGTGGAACGGTGTGCGTCGCCGGTGAGGGTCGGCCTCAGTCGAGGCTGACCCACACCGACTTGGTCTGGGTGAAGCCGAGCAGCGACTCCTCGCCGAGGTCCCGCCCGTAGCCGGAGGCCTTGTAGCCGCCGAACGGGGCTGCCGGATCCAGCATGTTGTACTGGTTGATCCACACGGTGCCCGCCTGGAGCTGGTGGGCCACCCGGTGCGCGCGCGTGACGTCCGAGGTCCACAGGCCCGCGGCGAGGCCGTACTCGCTGTCGTTGGCGCGGCGGACGACCTCGGCCTCGTCGTCGAAGGGGAGCACGGTCAGCACCGGCCCGAAGATCTCCTCCCGGGCGATGCGCATGTCGTCACGCACGTCGCTGAAGATCGCGGGATTCAGGAAGTTGCCGGACGCGAGCTCGCCGCCCGGCCGGTCCCCCCCGCACACGAGCGTCGCGCCCTGGTCGCTCCCGGACCGGACGAACCCCTCCACCCGGTCGCGCTGGCCGCCCGAGATCAGCGGTCCCATCTCGGTCCCGTCGGCCAGGCCGTGCCCGAGCTGGATCGCCCTGGCCGCGGTCTCCAGCTCGGTGAGCAGGTCGTCGTGCACGCTGCGGTGGACGAACAGCCGCGACCCCGCGCAGCACACCTGCCCCTGGTTGAGGAAGATGCCGGTGAGCGCCCCCTGGGCAGCGCCCTCCAGGTCGGCGTCCGGGAAGACGATGTTCGCGGACTTGCCGCCCAGCTCGAGGGTCAGCTTCTTCAGGCTCGCCGCGCTGGCCGTCACGATCCGCTGCCCGGTCGCGGTGGACCCGGTGAAGGAGATCTTCGCGACGTCGGGGTGCTCGATGAGCGCCTGACCGGCCTCGTGCCCGTATCCGGTGACCAGGTTGACGACGCCGGGGGGCAGCCCGGCCTCGGTGATCAGCTCCACCAGCCGCAGCGCGCTCAGCGACGTCAGCTCCGAGGGCTTCAGCACGACGGTGTTCCCCGCGGCCAGGGCCGGGGCCAGCTTCCAGGAGGCGATCAGCAGCGGGAAGTTCCAGGGCACGATCAGCCCGACCACGCCGAGCGGCTCGCGACGGGTGTAGGCGAAGGAGTTGCCCACCGGGGGCGAGACCGGCAGCGTCTGCCCGCCGATCTTCGTGCACCAGCCGGCGTAGTAGCGCCAGATCTCGGCGGCGATGCCGACATCGAGGAACATCGACTCGGTGAGGGGCTTGCCGTTGTCGAGCGTCTCCAGGGTGGCGAGCTCGTCGGCGTGCTCCTCGATCAGTGCGGCCACGTCGAACAGGGCACGGGCCCGCCCCGCGGCGCTGAGGACCTGCCACGACCCGGCCGCCCGCGACGCCGCGGACACCGCCCGCTCGACGTCGGCAGCACCGCCCGCCGCGATGGAGGCCACCACCTCGCCGGTGGCCGGATCGTGGGTCTCGATGAGCCGGCCGTCCGCGGCGGGCCCCGGTTTGCCCGCGATGACGATGCTCTCGGTTGCCCGCGACAGCACGTCCCGCACGCCGTCGATCGCGTCGGACACCGCAGAGGTCATCGACTTGCTCCTCACTACATTGTGACCGGGACAACAACGCCGCGAAGTCTGCCCGATGCCGGGATGCTGGTGGACGGACGGCGCGGGCCATCGGTGGCCCGTGCGGGCCGATATCCCCGAGGGCCGCCGGGCCGGGCACCTGACGGGCCCGTTGGGCCGTGTGGCCTATCGCTGGGGTTGATCGGCTGACCCGTATGGCCCATGTAAATGACACACGGTAGCCTCCGCTCGCGGACAGTGACGAACACGTCCTGGGCAAGGTGACGGAGGATCGGCATGACCGGATACCGCTCGATCGTGGTGGGTACCGACGGGTCCGCGACGGCAGCGCTGGCGGTGCGGCGGGCGGCGCAGGTGGCGGCGGACGCGGGAGCCACGCTGGTGATCGTCTCGGCGTACACGCCGTCGACCCGCGAGGAGCAGGTCGGCGCGGAGGAGGCGCTGGGCGAGGAGGCGTTCCTCGTCCGCGGCTCCACCCCCGCCGAGGAGACCCTCGCCGTCGCCGCGGACGCGGCGAAGCAGGCCGGTGCGCGGGAGATCCGCACCCAACCGGTCGACGGCGCTCCGGTGGACGTCCTGCGCAAGGCGGTCGCCGACCACGCGGCCGACCTGCTCGTGGTGGGCAACCGCGGGCTGAACACGCTCAGCGGCCGGGTGCTGGGATCGGTGCCGTCGCACGTCGCCCGCACGGCGGGCTGCGACGTCCTGATCGTCCACACGTCGGACTAGCCGCGGCGACCGCGGCGAAGCCGCGCACGTGTCCGACCACCGCACCCCGCCGGACATCCGGTTCGAGGGCGTCTGCACCCGCCTCGGCGGCGAGATCGTGCACCATCGTCTGCGCGCGGAGTTCCCCGCCGGAGAGATCACCGTCCTGATGGGTCCCTCCGGCGCGGGCAAGACGACCCTGGTTCGCCACCTCGTCGGTCTCCTCCCCCCGGACTCCGGCACCGTCCTCGTCGGCGGCCGGTCGGTCTGGGACCTCGACCCGAAGCAGCTGGCGGCGATGCGCGAGGCGACGGGCGTGCTGCTGGGCGGCTCCACGCTGTTCGAGACGTCGGTGTTCGGGTCGCTGACGGTGTACGACAACGTCGCCGCGCCGCTGCGGCTGAGTGCGGCGGACGACGAGTTCGTGCACGCGACGGTCACGTGGTGGCTGCGGACCCTGGGGCTCGACGGGCACGCCGACCGGCTGCCCGCGGAGCTCTCCGCCCGGATGCGGCGGCGCATCGCACTGGGTGCCGCGATGGCCGGCGGCCGACCGCTCATCGTGCTCGACGACGTCGACCTCGGGCTCGACGCGCCCACCGCCGCGCGGGCGGTCGAAGCGATCCGAACGGCCCAGCGGCGCACCGGTGCCACCATGCTCGTCACCACGCACGACATCGCGCTCGCCAAGGCGCTCGACGGTCGCCTGGCCGTGCTGGCCCACGGCCGCATCGTGGCCAACGGGCCGGTCGGCGAGCTCCTCGCCGGCGTCGACGACGCGGAGGAGTTCGACCGCCGCTTCCACCAGCTGGACTGGCTCGGCCCGCCCTTGCCGTCGGATGACGAGCGGCGCTCGGGCCGCGTCCTGGAGTTCACCTTCGATCCGCACGTCCTGATGACAGGCGTCGTGGCGATGGCGCTCATCCTCGCCGCGGTGCTGGTCGCACGGGCGACCGGCTCCTTCTCCTTCCCGTGACCCCCTTGCCGTGACCCGGTCCTCCCCGACCGTGGCGTGGGCGGGGCCCGGGCACGATCCGGACGTCGACGGACCTACCGGGGCCCCGAGCGCGGCGGCGGCCGTTGCGGACCAGGCGTCGGCCAGCACGGCGTAGCGGTCGCGGGCCACGAGAACCTCGGGCCGGGGAAGCCGTCGCGCGACGCCGGCGGAACCGCCCGGAGCCGGCGGAACCGCGGGGGCCCGCCACGGGCCCGCCTCCATCGGCGTCCTTCCGTCGTCGCGTCGCACGGCAGGAGGCGCGGCACGGCGTCACACCCACACGCTCGAAGTGAGCGGCATCGACGTCGACGCCGGGGTTGTCCGGGCCGCACCCGCTCGGTCCGTCACGGGAGACCGCCCCGATCCCAGATCCGGACCATGATCGCGTCCAGTACGTTGACATCTCCGCCCGACGTGTCCAGGATAAGCAGAGTGGCCGGCCTCATCCAGCGCGCCCGGAACCTCTGGCGGGACGAGGTCCTGGACGAGGCGACCCGGCAACTGCTCGCCGAGGGATACCGGGGACTGCGGCTGCAGGACCTCGCCGACACCGTCGGCGCCAGCCGCCAGACCCTGTACAACGAGTTCGGCAGCAAGCGTGGCCTCGTCGCAGCGTTGGTGCTCCGGCTGACCGAGCGGTTCCTGCGCAGCGTCGAGGCCGCGCTGGGAAGCGAGGACGACCTGCATGCCGCATGGGTGGCAGCGGTTCGCCGCACCCTCGACACCGCCACGGCGGACCCCCTCCTCAAGGTCGTCCTCACCGGCCAGGGCAACGAGGAACTCCTCCCGCTGCTGACCACCGAGAGCGAGCCGCTCATCCAGATCGCCCGCGACCGTGCCGCAGCGTTCCTGCTGCGCCGCTGGCCGGAACTCGACCCCGCCGGAGCCGCCGCTGCCGCCGAGGTGGCGACCCGGCTGGCGATCAGCCACATCGTGGTGCCTCTCCACCCCGCCGATCACGTCGCCGACGAGATCGCCACCGTGGTCGTGCGGTTCCTCGACCCGGCGTGACCGAGCTCCGACCGCGCCGTCCGTCGCCGACGGATCACGAGCCCGACGGCACCGACGGCTACCATGACCCCGCTCGGTCGGGTCGGGGTGGAGCGGAGGTGCGTGGGATTGGCGGGGTTCCGGCGGGCCGTGTTGCTCGAGGTCGCGACGGAGCTCTTCGCGCGACAGGGCTATCACGCGGTCGGCATCGACGACATCGGCGCAGCCGCCGGAGTGACCGGACCGGCGATCTACCGCCATTTCCAGAACAAGCAGGCGATCCTCCAGGACCTGTGCAGCACGGCCATGTCCGAGCTGTTGACCGGGGCCCGCCGGGCCGCCCGCTCGGGCGGTGCCGAGCGCGAACTGCCTGAGCTGATCGCGATGCACGCGAGCTTCGCCGCCCGCCACCGCCGCCTGGTCGCGGTCTACGCCAGGGAGCACAGGTCGCTGTCACCGATCGCGCTCCGCGCACTGCGCCGCAGGCAGCGGGACTACGAGACCATCTGGACCGACGCCCTGCTCGCGGTCCGGCCCGGCCTCGGCGCGGCGCCGGCCCGCGGGGTGGTCACCGCCACGCTGTCCCTGCTCAACTCCGCCGCCCACATGCCCGTGGAGCTGGACGACGAGAGCGTCGAACGCCTGCTGAGCGCGGCCGCCGCGGCGGTCGTGCTGGCCGGACCGGCCGAACAGCTCACCAGGGACGCGGCCGGCTGAGCTCGGCCCCGGCGCAGCGGCGGCGTGCGGCGATCCTCATCAGGAAGACCCCTCGACGAGCGACGCGACCTCGGGAGCGCCCATGCACTACGCCTTCAGCGACGACCAGGAGGCGTTCCGCCGCGAGCTCGCCGCGTTCGCCGGGCGACACCTCGCACCGCACTACCGGTCCGACGACCGGGCCGGCCGGATGCGGCCCACGTTGCCCAAGGAGATGGCAGCGGTCGGTCTGACCGGGATGCGGGTCCCGGAGCGCTTCGGCGGCCAGGAGGCCGACGCGGTCACGACCGGCATGGCCGCGGAGGAGATCTCGCGGGCGGACGTCAACGCCTGCTACGTCCTGCTGGTCGCGGCGCTGAACGCCGACATCCTCGTGCACAGCGCCCGCGAGGATCAGCTGGCCCGCTGGCTGCCGCCGATCGCCGACGGCTCGGCGCTCTCCGCGCTGCTGCTCACCGAACCGGAGCACGGTTCGGACGCTGCCAACCTGTCGCTGCGCGCGGTGCCCGAGGGCGACGGGTGGCGGCTGGCCGGGGAGAAGACCTCCATCTCGATGGGGATGCTCGCCGACACCGGCGTGGTCTTCGCCCGCACCGGCGGCGAGGGCGCCCGCGGCATCAGCGCGTTCTACGTGCACCTGAACGACGAGCGGGTGGCCCGCACCGCTCTCGACGACCACGGCGGCCGGGCCGTCGGACGTGCCTCGCTGCACTTCGACGGCCTGCCGGTGGGGCGCGACGACCTGATCGGCGAGGAGGGTGCCGGCTTCGTCTCGGTGATGCAGGGGTTCGACTACTCCCGCGCGGTCATCGGCCTGATGTGCGTCGGGGTCGCCCAGGCCGCGCTTGACGACGCACTCGAGTACGCCCGGACCCGGGAGGCGTTCGGCGGTCCCATCGGGCGCAACCAGGGCGTCGCCTTCCCGCTGGTCGAACAGGCCACGCGGCTGGCCGGGGCCCGACACATCTGCTACGAGGCGCTGTGGCGCAAGGACCAGGGACTGGAGCACTCGGTCGCGGCGAACATGGCCAAGTGGTTCGCGCCGAAGACGGCGGGCGAGGCCGTGCACCAGGCGCTGCTGACCTTCGGGCACGCCGGCTGGGGCAGCGACAGCCCGCAGGGGCAGCGCCTGCGCGACGTGATGGCGTTCGAGATCGCCGACGGGACCGCGCAGGTCGCCAAGTTGGTCGTCGCCCGGCACCTGCTCGGCCGCAGCTTCGCGCCCTGAGCCGGCGGCAGGTGCTCAGCTTGATCTTTAACCTCGCACGGCGAGGCAATCCGGTTTGCGCTGCTCGTGCGGCGTGTCGTCGCGACACGGCGCGGCCACCGCTTGATCCTCTTCGGGTTCCTTCCACAGAACGTCGAAGACGAGAGCGGTGGCCGCGATGGTCAGTGTCGCGCGGGCCGGGATCAGGGGTGACGACGACACCCCGGCTCGGCGGGGTGATCTTGCCCGGTTCCGGCAGGAGTTCTACATGTCGTTGACCGCGCGCGCGGATGCGTTGTTCGAGCTGACCGACGCGGTGCTGTGCCTCGACGGTCCGGTCCGCTCGCTGGTCGATCTGACCTTGGTGGCCGAGCACCGCCGGGGGCACGGCGCGATGTACGACGCGCTCAACCACGGCCATGTGGAACCGGAGCGGATCCGCCGGTCTCTGGCCTGTCTGCCGCTGCCCAGAACGGTCGACGGGTGTCAATGGCCAGTTGGATCTCCCCGCTGGCGGCCAGAAGTTCTCCCCACTGGTGGCCAGATGTTTCTCCCCGACGGCGGCCAGATAAGTCCCCGCCCTCGGTCGTGCTCGGTCAGTTCAAGGCGGTGACTCCCTTGCCGGAGGTGGCTTGTGCGAGCCGGTAGCTGTCACCGTCGGTGACGACGATGTGGGCGTGGTGCAGGAGCCGGTCGACCGTGGCGGTGGCCAGGGTCTTGGGCATGATCTCGTCGAACCCCGACGGATGAAGGTTCGAGCTGACCGCGAGGGATCGTCGTTCGTAGGCGGCGTCGACGAGCCGATAGAACCCCTCCGCGGCGTCCGGGGAGACGGGCAGCAGCCCGATGTCGTCGACGATGATCAGGTCGGTGCGGATCAGCCTGGCCAGTGCGCGGGTGATGCTGTCGTCGGCGCGGTGGCGGCGCACGAGTGCGCCGAGGTCTTCGATGGTGAACCAGGCCACTGTCATCCCGGCCTCGACCGCGGCCTGACCGAGCGCCTCGCAGAAGTGGGACTTCCCGGTCCCGGACGGCCCGCAGATGCACACGTTCTCCCGCCGCCCCACCCACTCCAGCGAGGTCAGCGCGTCCTGGGTGGGGCGCGGGATGCAGGACGCGGCGGCGTCCCAGTCGTGCAACGTCTTGCCGGCCGGGAACCCCGCTCGCTGGCGGCGGGTGCGCAGGTTCGTGGCGTCACGGCCGGCGGCCTCCTCGGCGAGCAGGACCCGGACGAGCTCGGCGTGGTCCCAGCGCTGTGCCCGCGCGGTCGGGACGAGCTCGACGAGGTGACGGCGGATGTGGGGCAGCTTGAGCCGCCGAGTGAGCGCGACGGCCTCGGCGAGCGGGTCCCCGCCCGAGGCTGCGACGGATCCGGTGCTCATGACGGTTCCCCTGCCGGGTCGAGCCCTGCCGGGTCCGGATCGGGATCGGGTGGCGCGGTGAGCCCGAACCCGGACCAGGCCGAGGTGCCGGGTTGCAGGCTGTGGGTCTCACTCGCCCGAACCGTCGGCTTGTTGATATCGCGCCCGGCCTGGTGGGCCAGGATGCGCAGCACGTCGTTCTCGGCGAACCGGCCCGCGACCGCCGCCGTCCCGAGCGCGCGATCGACCTCGCCGGGTGGGTGCAGCTTGGCCAGCGCGACCGCTTCGGCCATCTTCCGCCGGACCCCTCTGGCCCCGGCGCCGGCGGCCTCGACCAGCCAGGACGTCGCGCCCGGGCCCAGCGCGAGGAACTCGGTCTCCGCGGCGCTGCCCGCCCGCGGAGTGCGTTCCCCGGCGGCGTTCGCTGCGGCGGTGGGCGGCGGGTAGTGCTCCGCCCGGATCGAGGGAGTGCCTGGTGTCGAGCGGGCGTGGCGGGCGACCTCACCCGGCCCGGTCTCGCCGACGGCGGTGATCACCAGGTCATCGCCGTGGAACCTCACCCAGACCCGGGTGTCGACCAGCTGGTGCGGGACGGAGTAGCGCACCCCCTCGACCGAGACGGTGGCATCCCAGTTCACCCGCCGCGTCGTCCCGAACGCGACCGTGAACGGCTGGCCCGGCAGCGGATGCAGCCGCGTGCGTTCCTCGGCCAGCGCCTCGACCGGAGCGCGACGGGTCTCCCGGTGCGCCCGCGTGTTGACCTGCTCGCAGAACTCCCGACACGCCGTCTCCAGCTGGGAGAACGTGCGGTACTCCTGCAGCAGGTTCGCCGCCGTGGGGACCAGGTCGGCCTTCGCGATCCGCACCGTCGCCTCCGACCCGCCCTTGGACTGCGGGTCCGCCGGCACACACGTGCGGATCGTCATCCCGTAGTGCCGTCCGACCGCGACGATCTCCGGGTGCCGCACCGCGATCCCGGCGACATGATCGACCGAGACGGTGCGCTCGTTGTCGGTCAGCGCGTAAGTCGGGACCCCGCCCAGGCGGCGCAGGGTGATGTCCATGCAGGCCACAATCGTCGGCAGGGTGCGGTCCCAGACCGCGAGCACAACCCGGAACCTCGACCACGCCAACCACGCGCACCACAGAGACGTGCGGCGCCCGTTCACCCGCGGACCCTCGGCCCAGTCCCACTGCAGCCACAGACCCGGCTCGACCACCCATGGCCGGAACACCCGGCGCTGCCCCGCGCGGAGCCGGGCCTTGACCTCCGCGACGGTGCGCCGCGTGGTGCGCTCACCGCCGGTGAAGCCCATCGCCGCGATCCGCTCGTGCACCACGTCGGCCCGCACACGCCCGTCCGAGCGCACGACCAACTCCTCGATCTTGTCCAGGTACTCGTCGATCGGCCGGGCCCGGTGCTCCCGGGCCACCGGTGGCTGACCGGCCTCGCGCAGCGCGACATACCGGGCGACGGTGTGGTGATCACAGCCCGCCAACTCCGCGGCGGCGCGGTAACTCCCCGTGAGGTCGAACGCCTCCAAGATCTCCATGATCTCCTCGTCTCGCTTCACCGGCAGACCCTCGCCACCGGCATCGGATGCTTGATCACCGGGGAGATATCTGGCCGCCAGCGGGGAGAACACTGGCCGTCACCGGGGCGGTAAATGGCCGCCTACGGGGAGTTTGGACTGGCCGCTGTCA
>JAPLAT010000141.1 GCA_026393175.1 Pseudonocardiales bacterium | reverse complement strand
CCGCGACCCGCTCGGTGAGCGCCGCCCCGCGGGGCCGCCCGGCGCCGTGGTGGGCGTGCACCCGCAGGTGCGGCGCGAACCGCTCCGCCTCCCGCTGCCAGGTGCCGACGAGCGACATGGGGCACACCAGCAGGGTCGGGCCCGGCCCTGCGTGATCGGGCCCTGCGTGATCCGGCCCTGCGTGATCGGGCCCTGCACGATCCGGGCCCGCGCCGCGTTCGTGGGCCTCCAGCGCCAGGAGCTGCACCGTCTTGCCCAGGCCCATGTCGTCGGCCAGCAGCGCGCCCAGCCCCAGGCGGGCGAGGAACGCCAGCCAGGCCACCCCGCGCTGCTGGTAGGGGCGCAGCTCGGCGCGGAACCCGGGGATCGGCCCGACCGGGGTGAGCGTGCGCTCGACCTCGCCGGCCAGCAGGTCGCCGATCCAGCCGTCGGTGCGCACCGCGACCGGGAGCGGGGTGTCGCCGTCGGCCCAGTCCTCCGGGTGCCGCTGGGCCAGGGCGAGGACCTCCGCCGCCGTCGGGGCCGCCCCGCCGCGGCGCCGCCGCGCCGTGGCGAGGAACGCGAGCCCGGCGCGCAGGCGCTCGGCGTCGACGCTCACCCAGCGGCCCCGCAGCCGCACCAGCGGGGCCTTGGCCGCCACCAGCTCGGCGATCTCCTCCTCGGACAGCTCGTCGTCGCCGACGGCCATCGTCCAGCGGAAGTCCGCCAGCTCCTCGCGGCCCAGCCCGCCGCGCACGAGCACGCGGTCGGTGGGGGTGGAGCGGGCCGAGAGCGTCAGCCCCACGGTGCGCGCGCCGTCCCACCCGGCGGGCAGCTGCACCCCGAACCCGGCGCCGACCAGCAGCGCGGCCTCGGAGGTGAGGAACCGGTGGGCGCCCTCGACGTCGAGCTCGTGGCGCGCCGGGCGCGGCTGCCGCAGCGCCCCGGCCAGCGACGGGACGACCTGCGCGGCCCGGCCGAGCTCCGCGAGCAGCAGGTCCTGCGGCCCGGCGAGCAGCCGCTCCGCCGCGCCCTCCCACACCTGCTCGGCGGGCACCTGCAGGCTCGGGTCCGCCGCGGACTGCAGCAGGAACTCCAGCACCCAGCGGGTGCCGTCGCCGGTCATGTCGTCCGGGTCCTCGCCGGGGTCGGCCGGGTCGTGCAGCGTGCGCTCCTCGACCAGCCGGAAGCACGCCCGCCCGTCGCCGGTGGGGGCGGTGCCGACCGCGTCCCACTCCGCGAGCTCGCGGGCCAGCCCGGCCAGCTCGCGGGGGGTGGCGTCGACGCGGGCGTCCGGGGTGAGCAGGGCGGCGAGCCAGGACTCGGTGACCGGCGGGGTGCCGCGCCGGGGCGGGACGAGCGTGATCGGCTCGGGCGTGCGGGCCAGCCGGTCGCGCACCCCGGCGTCGACGAGCGCGGCCAGCGCGTCGGCGACCAGCTCCTCGGGGTGCGGCCCGGTGAGCGAGCGCGGCCCGCCCGTGTGCTCGGCCCGGGCGACCGGGGGCATCGCACGGGCCAGCGTGTCGACGGCCACCGCGTCCAGCCCCTGCACGACGGGGCGCCAGCGCGCCTCCGCGCCCACCAGGGTGGGCAGCACCCGGCCGCGGGCGACGAGGTCGGCCGCGGTCGCGGCGAGCTCGCGCAGGTGGGCCGCCGAGGCGCCGTAGCGGACCTCGTCGACCGGGTCCTCCAGCTCGGCGACGTCGACGAGCAGCGCCGGCACCGACCACGGCCGCAGCACCGGCTCCGCGCGGGACACCACCTCGCGGGCGCGGACCAGCTCGGGGGAGGCCAGCGGCCCGCCCGGGCGCGAGGGCAGCAGCAGCGTGACGCTGGTGGGCTTGCCGGGGTGCAGCGCCGAGAGCGCCGCGGCGGGCACGGCGAACGGGTGCGGCCGGGCCGTGCGCAGGGCCCGGCTGCCGCCCGTGGCGGGGCGGTCGCCGTCCTCGGCCCAGATCAGCGCACCCCGGCCGGGGGACCAGAGGGCGTGGACGGCGAGCACCCGACCAACCTACGACGCGGCACCGACAGTGCCGCGCCTCAGGTCAGGCCGTAGCGCTGCCGCTCCGCGGCCGGGACGAGGTCGGCGTACCCGGGGTGCCGCGCGATCCAGCCCCGCACGAACGGGCAGGCGGGGTGCACGGCCAGGCCGCGGCGCCGGGCGGCGTCGAGGGCGGCCCGGACCAGCACCCCGCCGAGCCCCTGCCCGGCGAAGCCGTCGTGGATCTCGGTGTGGGTGAACGTGATCGTGCCGGGGCCGGTCCGGTACTGCGCGAACCCGGCGAGCCGGCCGCCGGAGTGGATCTCGAACCGGGACCACTCGGCGACGTCGAGCACCTGCGGCGCGCCCGGCTCCCCGGCCACCGGCCCACCGGCGCCGGGCCCCCCGGTGCCCGGCTCCCCCGCGTCCGGC
>JAPLAT010000565.1 GCA_026393175.1 Pseudonocardiales bacterium | reverse complement strand
CGCGACATCGGCGAGCGGCTCTCCGCCCGCGCGATCGTCGCGTTCACGCAGTCCGGCGACACCGTCCGCAGGCTGTCCCGGCTGCACACCCGGCTGCCGCTGCTGGCGTTCACCCCCACCCCCGAGGTCCGCAGCCAGCTCGCGATGACCTGGGGCGTCGAGACGTTCCTCGTCGACTTCGTGGAGTCCACCGACGCGATGGTGCGCCAGGTCGACCACGCGATGCTGTCGATCGAGCGGTTCCAGCCCGGCGACCTCGTCGTCATCGTCGCCGGGTCGCCGCCCGGCACCGCGGGCTCCACCAACCTCATCCGGGTGCACCGCCTGGGCGAGGAGGACATGGGCTGAGGCCGGCCCGTCAGCCGAGCTTCGCGACGCCCGCCGCGGCGATCGGCAGCGGGTCGGGCAGCTCGGCGCCGGCCGCGGCCGCCACGGTGAACGTCGCGACGACCGCGCCGCGGCGCGCGATCACGACCACGGCGTCGAGCCGGTCGTGGCCCAGCCGCCAGCCGGTGGCCGCGTCCCCGCCGACGTCGGCGGTCAGGTCCTCGGCGGGGGTGATCACCACCGTGAGCCCGGCCGCGCTCCCCTCGCCGCACGCCAGCCCGTCCGCGGCGTGCGCGTGGGCCGCGGCGGCGGTCGCGGCGTCGGGGTACACGGCGACCTCCTCGGCCACCTGCTGGCGCGGGTCCGGGCCGGTGAAGCCGATGCCGGCACGGACGGCGTCGGGGAACGCCGCCACCGTGCCCGGCCCGCCGCACGCGGTCGGGGTGTCCGGGTCGGCCACGGGCGGGGCGCCCCGGCCGTAGCCCGGGCCGACCTCGGCGGCGGTGAGCAGCAGGTCGCCGGCCTCCGCCGGGCCCGCGGGCCCTGCTCCCGGCAGCGCCGTGGCGGGAGCCGGCGCGGTGGACACCGCGGTCACCGGTGGCGCGGTGGCGCGCGCCCCGACGGCGGTGCCGCAGGCCGGCAGCGCGAGCAGGGCGGTGGCGAGCAGCAGGGACAGGCGGCGGTGGCGGGGGTGGTGGCGGGGGTCGTGGCGCACACCGGGGAGTCTGCGTGCGGCGCGGCCGGGCGTCGGGAGGGCCAGTACCCGGACCGGCCGGGGTGGCAGGCGGGGGAGCGGGGTGCGGCCGGTGTCCGTTTGACAGGATGCGGCGGTGACCGACCCCGCCACGACCCCCGCCGAGCCGGAGACCGCCGTCGACGGGATGCCCCGCGGTCAGGCCGTGCTCGACGCGCTCGTCGCCCTGCTCGACCTGGAGCAGCTCGAGGTCAACCTGTTCCGCGGGGTCAGCCCGCCGCAGAGCCCGACGCGGGTGTTCGGCGGGCAGGTCGCGGCGCAGGCACTGGTGGCGGCCGGGCGCACGGTGCCCGACGACCGCGAGGTGCACTCGCTGCACGCCTACTTCATCCGGCCGGGCGATCCGCGGGTGCCGATCGTCTACGAGGCCGAGCGGGTGCGCGACGGCCGCTCGTTCACCACGCGCCGGGTGCTGGCGATCCAGCACGGCGAGGCGATCTTCTCGCTGTCCGCGTCGTTCCAGCAGCCCCAGGACGGCCTGGAGCACGGCGACCCCGGCCCCACCGGCGTGCCCGACCCGCTGAGCCTGCCCGACCTCGGGGAGCGCGTCGCGGCGGGCAAGGGCGTCGGCTGGATGAGCCAGATCCCGCGCCCGCTGGACATGCGGTTCGTCACCGAGCCCGTCTGGTCCCCGGACCGCACCGGCGCCACCGACGAGCCGTCGCAGGTGTGGATGCGCGCGGACGGCACGCTGCCCGACGAGAAGCTGCTCCACGTCTGCCTGCTCACCTACGCCAGCGACCTCACGCTGCTCGGCTCCGTCATCGCCCGGCACGAGCGGCAGGAGGTGCAGATGGCGAGCCTGGACCACGCCATGTGGTTCCACCGCCCGTTCCGCGCCGACGAGTGGCTGCTCTACACCTGCTACTCGCCCACGGCGACCGGCTCGCGCGGGCTGGCCACCGGCCGCTTCACCACGCGGGACGGCACGCTCGTCGCGACCACCGTGCAGGAGGGGCTGGTCCGGGTCCCGCGCCGGTGAGCGCGGTCCCGGATCGCAGCGGGGTGACACCGCTCCGATCGAGTCGCAGCGGTGTCACCACGCTGCGGTGCGGGCGAGCGGGCAGGATGGGGCCATGACCGATCGCCAGTGGGGGTTCCGGACCCGGGCCGTGCACGCCGGGCACGTGCCCGACGCCACCACGGGGGCCCGGGCCGTCCCGATCTACCAGTCCACGAGCTTCGTGTTCGAGGACACGGCGGACGCGGCCAGCCTCTTCGCGCTGCAGAAGTACGGGCTGATCTACAGCCGGATCGCCAACCCCACCGTCGCGGTGCTGGAGGAGCGGCTGGCCAGCCTGGAGGGCGGGCTCGGCGCGGTCGCCACGGCCAGCGGCCAGTCCGCGGAGTTCCTCACCTTCGCTGCGCTCGCCGGGGCGGGCGACCACATCGTCGCGGCCTCGGCGCTCTACGGCGGCACGCTCACCCAGCTCGACGTCACGCTGCGCCGCTTCGGCGTGGAGACGACGTTCGTCGCAGGCGGGGACCCGGCCGACTTCGCCGCCGCGATCCGGCCGCGCACGAAGCTGCTGTTCGCCGAGGTCGTCGCGAACCCCAGCGGCGAGGTCGCCGACATCGCGGGGCTCGCCGAGGTCGCGCACGCCGCCGGGATCCCGCTCGTCGTCGACGCCACGACCGCGACGCCGTGGCTGTGCCGGCCGATCGAGCACGGCGCCGACCTGGTGATCCACTCGGTCACCAAGTTCCTCGGCGGGCACGGCACCACGCTCGGCGGGGTCGTGGTCGACGCCGGGCGGTTCGACTGGGGCAACGGGAACTTCCCGCAGATGACCGACCCCGTCCCGTCCTACGGCGGGCTGAACTGGTGGGGCAACTTCCAGGAGTTCGGGTTCCTCACCAAGCTGCGCGCCGAGCAGCTCCGCGACGTCGGCGCCACCCTCGCCCCGCACTCGGCGTTCCTGCTGCTGCAGGGCGTCGAGACGCTGCCGCAACGGATGGAGGCGCACATGGCCGGCGCCCGCGCCGTGGCCGAATGGCTCGACGCCGACCCGCGCGTGTCGTGGGTCCGCTGGGCCGGGCTGCCCGGCCACCCGCACCACGACCGGGCCGCCCGCTACCTGCCGAAGGGCCCGGGCGCGGTGTTCTCCTTCGGCGTGGCCGGCGGGCGGGAGGCCGGGCAGCGGTTCATCGAGGCCGTGCAGCTCTGCTCGCACCTGGCCAACATCGGCGACGCCCGCACGCTCGTCATCCACCCCGGCTCGACGACCCACCAGCAGCTCACCGACGACCAGCTCCGCGACGCGGGGGTGCCGCCGGACCTCATCCGGATCAGCGTCGGGCTCGAGGACGTCGAGGACGTGCTGTGGGACCTGGACCAGGCGCTCACCGCGGCCGGGAAGGCGGTGTCCTGATGGGCTGGGAGAACCCGTCGGCCGTGCGGCGCCGGCAGATCCTGCACGCGACCCGGTCCGTCGCGGTCGTGGGGGCGTCGCCGAACCCGGCGCGCGCCAGCAACTTCGTCACCACCTACCTACTGGCCAGCACCGGCTACGACGTCCACCTGGTCAACCCGAACGCCACCACGATCCTCGGCCGCCCGGTGCACCCGACGCTCGCCGACCTGCCCGTCGTCCCGGACCTGGTGGACGTGTTCCGCCGGCCCGCCGACCTGCCCGGCGTGCTCGACGAGGTCCTCGCCCTGGGTGGGGGCGTGTCGACGCTGTGGCTGCAGTTCGGGCTCTACGACGAGGACCTGGCGCGGCGGGCGGAGGCCGCCGGGCTGGAGGTCGTGATGGACCGCTTCCTCAAGGTCGAGCACGCCCGCTTCCACGGCGGGCTGCACATCGCGGGCTTCGACACCGGTGTGATCAGCGCGCGGCGCCGCTGACGCACACGGGCGGGACCATCCCGGGCGTCATCCGACGCGGATGAACGCCCGGAGCACGAGGACCACCGGCACGGCCACCAGCAGCAGCGCCCAGAACGGCCAGGCGCGGCGGCGGACCGCGGCCCAGACCACGGTCGCGGTGAGCAGCCCGGCGAACGCCGCCGACCCGACGAGCGCCGCCCAGCCCGCGGCGCCCGGCGGCGGCCCCTCCACCAGCACGACGAGCACCACCAGCGCGGCCGCGGCGAGGGCGGACGCGCCCAGCGCGGCGCGGAACCGGGTGCGCAGCGCCGGCTCGCCCACCGGCGGCGGCGGGTGGTCCACGGCGGGAGGGTAGGGCGGGGCGCCCGGCATCGGCGCGTGCGGCGGGAGCTCGGGGTGCGGGGTGTAGCCGGGGGCGCCCATCCAGGACGGCGGGTCGTCGCGCTCGCCCTGCTCGGGGTCCGGGCCGGTCATGGGCGCGACCCTAACCCGGCGGGACGGGCGGGCGGCCGTAAGTGAGGCGGCGCAGCAGCACCTCGGCGGGGCCGCGGTACCCGGCCCGCTCGCTCGCGACCGCGATCCCGAGCACCACCAGCCAGGTGCCGAGGCCGAGCAGCGCCGCCTGCCACACGGTGGCGACCGCCCCGAGCCCCAGCGTCCAGGCCGGGAGCAGGGCCACGAACGCCACCGACTGGGCGAGGTAGCAGCTCAGCGAGCGCCGCCCGCATGCCGCCAGCGCGGCGCCGACCGGCCCGGGGCCGCGCAGGGCGAGCAGCCCGAACAGTGCGGCGTACCCGGCGCCCGCGGCGTACCCGCCGAGGGTGTGTACGGCCGAGGCGGCCAGCGACGCCCCGAGCGACGGCGCCCACAGCCCGGCGGCCGCCAGCGCGAACGGCAGCCCGAGCAGCAGCCCCGTGCCGATGCCCGCGACGGCCACCCGCACGAGCAGCCGCCGGTGCGCCGCCGGGTCGTCGAGCATCCGGCGCCGGGCCGCCCAGGCGCCGAGCGCGACCATCCCGAACACCGAGAGCGCCTGCAGCACGAACCCGCCCGAGAGCCACTCGACCAGGCGCAGCACGAGGGCCTGCCCGGCGTCGGGCACGGCGACCGACCGCAGGGCCGCGGCCTCCGGCGGGAGCCGCAGCCCGGCGAGCGCGCCGAGCAGCACCCCGAGCGCGGTCCCGCCCGCCGCCAGCCCCTGCAGCGTCGCGTCGCGCCCGCGCACCAGCGCCCCGGCCAGCGCGACGGCCACCAGCCCGTAGGCGCCCACGATGTCGCCGGAGAACAGCAGCACGGCGTGCGCGAAGCCGATCGCGACCATCCAGGTGCCGCGGCGGCGCACGATCCGCTCCACCTCCGGCGCGGGGCGGCCCTGCGCGGCGCGGCGCCACGCGAGCTGCGTCACGCCGTAGCCGAACAGCAGCGCGAACAGCGGGTACGCGCGGCCGTCCACGAGCAGCATCTGCAGCAGGACGACCACGCGGTCGACCCCGCCGAGCGCGGCCGGGTAGGACCGCAGCCCGTCGGCGAGCAGGTAGGTGTGGACGTTCGCCAGCGCGATGAGCAGCAGCATCCCGCCGCGCGCGAGGTCCGGCGCGGGGGACCGGTCGGCGAGCGGGGTGGGTCCCGCGGGGGCGGACATGGCGAGGATCATCCCGCCGCGGGTGACGCCCGTCGCGGCGGGTCCCGCGGCGCGGCGCTAGATTGCCCCCGTGTCCACCTCAACGACGCCCGTCACCGTCACCGTCACCGGGGCCGCAGGCCAGATCGGCTACGCGCTGCTGTTCCGCATCGCCTCCGGCCAGCTGCTCGGCCCGGACACCCCGGTCCGGCTGCGGCTGCTGGAGATCCCGCAGGCGGTGAAGGCGGCCGAGGGCGTGGCCCTGGAGCTCGAGGACTGCGCGTTCCCGCTGCTGTCCGGCGTCGACATCACCGACGACGCCGGGGCCGCGTTCGACGGCGCCAACATCGCGCTGCTCGTCGGCGCCCGCCCCCGCACCAAGGGCATGGAGCGCGGCGACCTGCTCGAGGCCAACGGCGGCATCTTCGCCCCGCAGGGCCGCGCGATCAACGCCGGCGCCGCCGACGACATCCGCGTCCTCGTGGTCGGCAACCCGGCCAACACCAACGCCCTCATCGCCTCCGCCGCCGCCCCCGACGTGCCGGCCGAGCGCTTCACCGCCATGACCCGCCTGGACCACAACCGGGCACTGGCGCAGTTGGCGACCAAGCTGTCGGTGCCGCTCACCGAGATCACGAAGCTGACGATCTGGGGCAACCACTCCGCCACCCAGTACCCCGACCTCTACCACGCCGAGGTCGGCGGCAAGATCGCCGCCGAGCAGGTCGAGGAGGCGTGGCTGCGCGACGAGTTCATCCCGCGCGTGGCCAAGCGCGGCGCGGAGATCATCGAGGTGCGCGGCGCGTCCTCGGCCGCGTCGGCCGCCAACGCCGCCATCGACCACGTCCACGACTGGGTCAACGGCACCCCCGAGGGCGACTGGACCTCCGCCGCGATCCCGTCCGACGGCTCCTACGGCGTCGCCGAGGGCATCATCTCCTCCTTCCCCGTCACCTCGGTGAACGGGCGCTGGGAGATCGTCCAGGGCCTGGAGATCAACGAGTTCTCCCGCAGCCGGATCGACGCGAGCGTCGCCGAGCTGGTCGAGGAGCGCGAGGCCGTGAAGGGTCTCGGCCTGCTCTGAGGCCCCTGCGCGTACGCGACGGCCCCGCTCCGCTCCGGAGCGGGGCCGTCGTCGCGTTCAGATGGCGAAGAACAGGCCGCGGAAGCGGTCGGCCACCGCCGCGTCGCCGCGGAGCGTGCCGCCGCGGATGCGGCCCATGACGGTGAGCACGTAGCTCGCGGGGTCGAACTCCAGCACGGCCGGGAGGTCGTCGACCGGGCCGGGCGCCCAGCTCACGCCGTCCGGGGTGACGTCGAAGCGGTAGTCGCCCCCGTTGTGGCCGCCGGCGATGCGGATCCCGACGGCGAACGGCTCCGTGACCGCCGAGGTGTCCGCCGTCGACTGCCAGACGATGTGCGTCACCGGGACGAGCAGGTCGGCGGCGTCCCCGGACAGGCTCGCCTGCCTGCCGGCCCCCTCACGCATGTCCCACGTGTGCACCGTGTAGTCGATGAGCTGGAACTCCGGGTAGAAGCCGGCCGGTACCGGGCCCATGTAGGGGTGGGTGACGAGAAGCGAGGACCACTCCTCGTCGGAGAGCCCCTCCGCGATCCCCATCATGCGGTCGAACGCGTGCCGTCCGCGCTTGAGCACGTCGTCGCGGGGGTGGCTGCGGAAGGAGCGGGCGTGGTCGTCGAGCCGGTCGGCCATGACGCGCAGGCCCGCGGCGTCGGGGGCGTCGGCGCCCGCCCTGGCGTGGTCGAAACCGGCGAAGTAGCCCTCGGTCACGTCGATCATGTGACCGACCACGTCGCGGACCTGCCAGGCCGCGCACGCGGTCGGCGCCTCCCAGTCGGCCCGTTCCGCCTCGGCGTAGAACGCCTCCGCCTCGCCGCGGACCGTGGTCAGCAGGACGGTCCGGCTGGCCGGGTCCATGAAGTTCCACTCGTTGCTCATCGTCACCTCCGGGTCGGTGCGAGCACGATGGCGCGATGATGTTGCAGCGTCAACCACCACTCGGGGGGTGATCCGCCGGCCCGGCTCAGCGGTGCGTCCCCGCCGGCTCGGGCCGCGGGTGCGCGGGCGTCGCGTCCGTGTCGGTCGGGGGGTCGAGCAGCCCGAGCGGGCGGGCCTTGAGCACCGCCTGCAGCTGGGAGCGCGCCCCCAGCTTGGCGTAGACCGACTTCAGGTGCCCGCGGCAGGTGTTGACGCTCATCCCGAGGGCGTGCGCGATCGCCTGCGTCGGCATGCCGTTGCCGATGCAGTAGATGACCTGGCGCTCGCGCGGGGTCAGCGACGGCGGACGGCCGGGCCGGCGGACGGCCGGGCGCCCTGCCGAGGCCGCCGAGGGGGCGACGCGCATCGTCCCGGGCCGCGCCACGCGCAGGACGTCGAGCAGCTCCTCGAGCGGCACCGTCTTGGCCACGTGGGCCGCCGCCCCGGCGAGTGCCGCCCGGGAGACCGACTCCGGGTCCTGACGCGCCGTGAAGACCACGACCGCGATGGCCGGGGCCGCGCGGCACACCCGGCGGACGAGGGCGGGCCCGCCCGCGCCCAGCTCGCCGATGTCGATGACGAGCAGGTCGGGCCGGAGCTCGGCGACGAGCCCGGCGACGTCGGCGGCGGTGGTGGCCGTCGCGATGCAGCGCAGGTCGGTCAGCGCGGCCATGCCCAGGGCGAGCAGATCGGCGTAGGAGAGGTGGTCGTCGACCACCATGACCCGACGGGTCCGCGCCGGGTCGGGACGCTCCTCGCCGTCCGCGCGGTCCATGGCGACACCTCCTCCGCTCGATGCGATGGGGGTCGAACAGGACTCGCCCGCTGTTACGGCACGACCACGACGCGTGGGCACGGAACGCCCAGCGGCAGGTGAGCTACCGGCAGGGGACGCTCGAGACACCGGCGGCGGCCCCGGACGCGGTGTTGGAGCACCCGACGACCGTGCCCGCGTCGGGGTCGGTCGGGTGGAAGCCGTAGCCCGGGCCGTCGACGGCGGCGACGTTGTCCTCGAACACGGTGTCGCGCCCCCACCCGTCCAGGACGGTGTGGACCTGGAACCCGTCCTCCGGGCTGTCCGTGCCGGTGTTGGACGTGACCGTCCAGCCGTTGCCCTTGACGTCGACCCAGGAGTCGGCCTCGGTCATCGCGGCGCCGGAGAAGCGGTTGCCGGTGAGGACCCCGCCCGTGGTGCCCTCCTTGATGTCCACGGCCTCGGCCGTGGTCCCGGAGATGTCGTTGCCCTCGATCCGGTTGCCGTCGGACCGGTCGGGGGCGCAGGCGGTGTAGCGGCACCAGTTGTCCTGGGCGCTGCCGACGTACACGCCCTCCCCGAACCGGGCCCTGCGCAGCCCGGTGTCGCGGATCGTCGTCCCGCGCACGACGTTGTCGGAGCTGTGCGCCCGCAGGTGCAGGGCCTCGTCGCCCACCTCGTGGATGAGCAGTCCCTCGACGAGGACGCCGGTCGAGCCGTCGATCATCAGGCCCTTCTTCCCCCCGCGCACGGTGAACCCGACGAGCCGCCAGTGGTCCGCCCCGCGCAGGTGCAGCGTGGTCCCGGCGTCGGGGGCCCCGCCGTCGAGCACGGCGCCGCGCCCGCCGCACAGCGTGACCGGCCGCTCCGGGGTGCCCCGGGAGGCGATCGCGAACGAGCCCGGGTACCGGCCGTCGGCCAGCCGCACGGTGTCGCCCGGGCCGGCCGCGGCGAGCGCGTCGGCGAGCTCGGCCGCCGTGCCCACCGTGACGGCGGGCCCGCCGCCGCAGCCGGTCGCGACGGCGACGGGGACCGGGCCGGCGGCGTCGCCCTCCGCGGGGGCGCAGGCC
>JAPLAT010000017.1 GCA_026393175.1 Pseudonocardiales bacterium | reverse complement strand
GCGCCCCAGTGCCGGGCCGCGGTGGCCCAGCCGCGGCCGGCGACCGGGCCGGCCCGCTCGGCGCGCAGCCGCGTGACCCGGTCGCCGGTGTTGATCAGGACCGGGCACGCGGTCTGGCACATGCCGTCGGCGGCGCAGGTGTCCACGGCGGCGTAGTCGTAGTCCTCCTCCAGCTCGGCGGCCAGCGCCGCGTCGCCCGCGTCGTGGGCGCGCCGGATCTCGCGGCGGAGCACGATCCGCTGGCGCGGGGTCGTGGTGAGGTCGCGGCTGGGGCACACGGGCTCGCAGAACCCGCACTCGACGCAGCGGTCGACCTCCTCCTCGACCGGCGGGGCGCTCTTGAGGTGCCGCAGGTGCGCGTCCGGGTCGTCGCTGATCACGACACCGGGGTTGAGCACGCCGCGCGGGTCGCACAACGCCTTGATCTCGCACATCACCGCGTACAGCTCGTCGCCGAACTGGCGGCGGACGAACGGCGCCATCATCCGGCCGGTGCCGTGCTCGGCCTTGAGCGAGCCGCCGTGGGACAGCACGAGCTCGACCATGTCGTCGGTGAAGCGGGCGAACCGGTCGAGCACGGCGCCGCCGCCGAGCCGCTCGGTGAGCATGAAGTGGATGTTGCCGTCCTTGGCGTGCCCGAAGATCACGGCGTTGTCGTAGCCGTGCCGCTCGAACAGGGCGGTGAGCGACTCGCAGGTCGGCAGCAGCGCCGGCACGGGCACCGCGACGTCCTCCAGCAGCGCCGTCGTGCCGCTGGGGCGCGCCCCGGCGACCGTCGCGTAGAGGCCCTTGCGGATGTGCCAGAGCGCGGCGCGCGCCGCGGGGTCGGCGGCGAGGCGGCGCGGCCCGGACACCGGCAGCGCGCCGAGGACGCCGCGGGCGTCCCCGGCCAGCGCGTCCGCGCCCTCCGCGGTCTCCGACTGGTACTCGACGAGCAGCGCGGCGTGCCGGTCCACCACCAGCGCCCGCAGCAGCGCGTCGGCGGCCGGGTCGACCTGGCCGACCCGCAGCGACGTGGCGTCGAGCAGTTCCACCGTGGTGGCGCCGGTGCCGACGATGCCGGGCAGCGCCCCGGTGGCGGCGGCCAGGTCGTCGAACACGAGCAGTCCGGTGCGGGCGTGCGGGAGCAGCGGCACCGTGCGCAGCACGACGGAGGCGATGAACGCGAGCGTGCCCTCGCTGCCCACGACCAGGTGGGCGAGCACGTCGACCGGGCGGGTGTGGTCGAGCAGGGAGTTCAGGCCGTAGCCCATGGTGTTCTTCATCGTGTACTGCTGCTCGACCCGCGCGCGCAGCGCCGCGTCGCCGCGGACCCGGTCGCGCAGCCGGGCCAGGCCCTCGTGCAGCGCCGGTTCGAGCGTGCGCAGCCGCTCGTCGGCGTCGGGGGCGGCGGTGTCCACGACGGTGCCGGAGGGCAGCACCAGCACGAGCGAGTCGAGGGTGGCGTAGCTGTTCGCGGTGGTCCCGCAGGCCATCCCGCTGGAGTTGTTGGCGACGACGCCGCCGAGGGTGCAGGCGCTCTCGCTGGCCGGGTCCGGGCCGACCTTGCGGCCGTACGGGGCGAGCCGGGCGTTGACCTGCCGGACCGTCGCGCCCGGGCCGCTGCGCACCCGGGCGCCGCCGTCGAGCACCTCGATGCCGCGGAAGTGCCGGCGGGTGTCGACCAGGACGCCGTCGGTGCCCGCCTGGCCCGAGAGGCTGGTGCCCCCGGAGCGGAACGTCAGCGGGATGCCGGTCAGCGCGGCGTCGGCGAACAGGCCGCCGACCTCGGCCGCGTCCACCGGCACCGCGACGGCCCGCGGGACGAGCGCGAAGTGCGAGGCGTCGCGGGAGTAGGCCAGCCGCTCGCTCATCCGGGTGCGGACGTCCGCCGCACCCGCGGAGGTGTCCCCCGTCCGCGACATCGCGTCCCCCTCCCGGTCCCCGGTGATGATGCCGTGCCGCCGGGCCCGGCGCGCGGGCTGTCGCAGGGGTGAGATCGCAGGGGCGAGATCGCAGGGGTGGGATCGCGGGCGTCAGCGTCCGCAGGCCGCGCGCACCTGCGCGGCGTCGGCGAGCACCCCGCCCGCCTCGCCGACCAGCCGCGCCGCGCGCGCGACGAGGGCGCGGTTGCCGGTGTCCGCGCCCAGCGGGGCGTCCTCCAGCCCGACCCGGACGTGCCCGCCCGCGCGCACCGCCGCCCCGATCAGCGGGGCGATCTCCACGCCGAGCCCGGCCACCATCCACGGCGCGCCGGGGGCCTCGTCGCGCAGCAGGCGCAGGTAGGTCTCGAGCGCCCACTCCCGCGGCGGGAGGCCGAACAGGAACTGCTCGGAGAACATGAACCGGTAGACCGGCTGCGGCGCGCCGGGGACCGCGCGGTGCAGCGCCGCCCCGAGGCGCAGGAACCCCGGCTCGTAGATCGCGTAGGACGGGGTCATGCGGTGCGCCGCGGCCAGGGCCAGCCCGTACCGCACGTGCGACTCGGGGTTGACGTAGACGAACCCCTCCCGCCCGGCCGCGACGTCGGCGGCGAGCGCGATGCCCACCGACCCGGGGTCGACGACCGACCACTCGATCAGCCCGGCGTCGAGGAGCCGCTCCACGGCGGCGAAGCGCTCGGCGGGCGAGAGCGGCGCGGCGGCGTCGCCGCTACCGGCGAACGGGATCGTCGGGCAGCAGACCACGTCGGCGGCCGCCCGGATGCGCTCGATGATCGGGGCGTAGATCTCGTAGGCGTCGCGCTGGCGGCCGGTGCGCTCGTCGTAGGCGTGGAAGTGGATCACCGAGGCGCCCTCGGCGGCCGCGGCGAGGGCGTCGGCGACGATCTCGTCGGCGGTGACCGGGATGCGCGGCTGCCGTTCGCGCGACCACGGCCCGTTGAGCGCCGCCTCCAGCCACACTGTCATGGTCGACGATTCTCGCGGCGGTTCGGCCCGCCCGGGGACCGGGTATCCCCGGCCCCGGACGGAGCAGTGCCGCCGCCGACGAGAGGACCGCCATGTCGCACCCCGACGCCCCGGACCCCGACGCGCAACTCCCCGACGAGCCCCGGCCCGACGCCGGTCCCGGTGACGCCGCTCCCGGTGACGCCCTCCCGGACGACGACGAGCGCATGGACCGCCTGCGCCACGACCTCGCCGTCGCCAACGACCTGGGCGAGGACCCCTTGCGACCCGCGCACGGCGACTGACGCCGCTCAGCCGTCGAGGGCGCGGAGGGCGTTCTCCACGACCTCGGTCAGCGCGGGGTGGATCCAGTACGGCCGCTGGGCGAGCGTCCGCGCGTCGATCCCGCAGGCCATCGCGACGACCAGCGGCTGGACGAGGATCGCGGCGTGCGGGCCCATGACGTGCGCCCCGAGCAGCCGTCCCGTCCCGCGCTCGGCGAGGACCTTCGCGAACCCGGTGGTGTCCTCCAGCGCCCAGCCGAAGGCGGTGTCCGCGTACTCCGCCTCCCCGGCCACCCAGTCGAGGTCGCCCTCGCGCAGGTCCTGCTCGGTGGCCCCGATGCTCGCGACCTGCGGGTCGCCGAACACCGCCGCGGGCACCGGGGTGTCGTCGGTCTCGCGCGGGTCGTCGGGGTGCAGCAGGTTGTGCGCGACGACCTCCGCCTCACGGTTGGCGACGTGCTTGAGCGGGACCGCCGTGCTGACGTCGCCGAGCGCCCACACCCCCTCGGCGGTGGTCCGCAGCTGCCGGTCGACGACGATGCGGCCGTCGTCGTGGGTGTCGATGCCCGCCTTGGCGAGGTCCATCCGGTCGCCGTTCGGCACCCGGCCCACCGCGACGAGCAGCATGTCGGCCTCGACCACCGCCCCGTCGTCCAGCGTCAGCCGCACGCCGGTCCCGGCCGCGGCGGCCTCGGCGACCTCCCGCCCGGTCCGGACGTCGTGGCGCTCGCGGGCCAGCGCCGTGTACCGCCGCGCCACCTCCTCGTCCTGCCCGGCGAGCAGCGTGTCGGCGCGGTCGATCACCGTGACCCGCGCGCCGAGGGCGGAGAAGACGTGCGCGAACTCCATGGCGATGTAGCCGCCGCCGAGGATCGCCAGCCGCGCGGGCGGCGCCGGGATCCGCATGATCGTGTCCGAGGTCTCGAACGGCACCCCCGCCGACGCGACGGGCTCGGGCACCAGCGGCCGCCCGCCCGCGGCGACCACGATGCGGTCGGCGGTGACCTCGTCGATGCCGGACGGGTCGCCGCCGGACGGGTCGCCGCCGGAGGACCCGGTGCGTTCGATCCGCAGCGTCCGCGGGCCGGTGAACCGGGCGTGCCCCTCGTAGACGGTGACGTCGCCGTCGTCCACCCGGTGCCGGCGCCCGTCGCGCTCGATCGGGTCGAGCCGGCCGAACACCCGCTCCTGCACCGCGGTCCAGCGGACGCCCGTCGTGCGCGCGTCGACGTCGAACGTGGCGGCGTCGCGGACGGTCCGGACGACGTCGGCGGTGTGCGCGAGGATCTTGGTCGGGATGCACCCGGCGTTCAGGCACGTGCCGCCGAAGCGGCCCTGCTCGACGATCCCGACGTCGAGACCGGCGAAGGCCTCGCCGACGACGCTGTTGCCCGATCCGGTGCCGATGACGACGAGGTCGTGGTGCCGCATGGCGCGAGGCTAGGTCGCCCACGACCCACCCGCCGCCCGGAGGGCCCGCGACGGCACGGCCCCCTCCTGACCGTCCTCCGGCCGGCGGCAGGCCCGCCGACCGGTGATCGGCCCGGTCAGGCCGCGGGCCCGTCGAGCACGGCCCCGGCGGCCAGCAGCGGGGCCCGGTGGGCCCGCAGGTGGTGCCCGCAGAACAGCAGCTCACCGTGCGGCAGCACGGCCCGGGCCTGCGCCGCGGCCGAGCAGCGGTCGCAGCGGTCGGCGCGGGTCAGCGGCCGGTGGGCGAGGGTCGTGCGCTCGGTGTCCACGGCGGTCACGCCGCCGCGAGCAGGGCCAGGCCGGACGCGGTCAGCCGCGCGGCGGCGGCGCCGGGTCCCGGGGCGGCGATCAGCCCGGCGCGCACGAGGCGCGGCCCGCAGAACTGGTCGCTGCAGCGGACGCCGTCGATGAGGAGCACGACGGCGGCCCGGCCGGACACCTGGCAGCGGCCGGCGCCGACGGCGCGCAGCACCGAGCGGTCGCGGTGGCTCAGCGGCCCGGTCGCGGGGACGGGGGTGGTGGTGGTCATGGCCTGCTCCTCTCCTCGGTGCCGCCGGTGCGGCGCGGTGCTCGGCAGTGCGGTGCTCTCGGTGGGGGGACGACCCGGCGAGGCGATCCTCATCGCCGGGCCGTCCGATGCCGGGAACGCTAGGGCGGCGCCCGCCCCGCGGGATCCCGTCGCCGCCCGGTCGGGCCGGCGCCGGGCAGGGGAACCGCCCCGTGCCCGGCCGGTGACCCCGGGGTTCCCCCCGAGGCGGGTGCGCTCGGACATGGGGACCTCCGGGTGTCGGGGTGCTGGTGCTCTCGACAGGAGGACGGCCCCCGGGATGGCGGGGTTACACGCGGGATCGGTCGCGATCCGGCTGGGCACCCCCACCGCCCGTCATTAGGCTCACCCGGGTGAGTGAGGACGGCTTTCGCGGCTTCTCCGGGCGCGAGGGGGAGCTGTCGACGCTGGCGGGGGCGTTCGCCGACGCCTGCTCGGGCCGCCCCTCGGCCGTGCTGGTCAGCGGCAGCGCGGGGGTCGGCAAGACCCGGCTGGCGGAGGAGCTGGCCCGGCACGCGCGCGGCCGCGGCGCGATCGTCCTCTCCGGGGGTGCGGTCGACATCGCCGACGCCCCGCCGTTCTGGCCCGTCCTGTCCGCCGTGCGACACGCGGCACGCCGCGAACCGGACGAGGAGACCGCCACGCTGCTGCGCGGCCGGCTCGCCCGCCTGCGCGGCGCGGACGCCGAGACCGCCGGGCAGCCCGTGCGGCTGCTGGACCTGCTGGTCGGGCTCGTCGTCGACCTCGCCGCGCTCCGGCCGGTGGTGCTGGTCGTCGAGGACCTGCAGTGGGCGGACCGATCCACCCGCGACCTCGTCACCTACCTCGTGGCGAACCTGCTCGACGAGCCGGTGCTCGTGCTCGCGACGGTGCGCACCGACGGCCCGGGCCGGACGCCCGACGTCACGGCCGCGCTCGCCGAGCTGCACCGGCTGCCGACCGTGACCGCGCTCGAGCTGCAGCCCTTCCGCCGCGACGTGCTGGCCGGGCTGGTCGACCGGTGGGCGCCGGGCCGACCCGAGCTGGAGCAGCTCGTGTGGCGGCGCTCCGAGGGCAACGCGTTCATCGCCGAGGAGACGGTGCGCGCGGTCCTCGCCGGCGACGCCGAGGGCGTGCCCGCGACGCTGCGGGGCATCGTGCTGGGCCGCGTGGCGCTGCTGTCCCCCGCGGCCCAGCAGGTGGTGCGGGCCCTCGCGACGGGCGTCGGGCCGCTGCCGCACCGGCTCGTCGCCGAGACGCTCGACCTGGCCCCGGCGGCCCTGCACGGGGCGCTGCGCGAGGCGGTGGCGCACGGCATCGTGCACGTCGAGGACGCCGGTGACCGCTACCGGCTCCGGCACGGGCTGATGACGGAGGTCGTGTCCGCCGACCTGCTGCCGGGCGAGCGGACGGACCTGCACCGGCGCTTCGCGCTCGCCCTCGCCGACGCCCTCGGGCACACGGCGCCCGGCCCCGGGCTCGCCGCCCAGCTCGCCCACCACTGGTACGAGGCCGACGAGCCGGAGCGGGCCCTGCCCGCCTCGACCTCGGCGGCCGAGGCGTCGGAGGCCGTGCACGCCCACGCGGAGGCGCACCGGCACTGGCTGCGCGCCGCCGAGCTCGTCGACAGGGTGCCGGCCGGGACGGCGGGGCTGCACCGCGCCGACTGCCTGGACCGCGCGGCCCGCGCCGCCGCGCTCGCCGGGGACCACGACGAGGCCGTGGCGCTGCTGGGATCGGTGCTCGGCGACCCGGCGACGGCGAGCGGGCTGCCCGCGGCGCTGCTCACCGCCCGCACCGGCAGCTCGCTGCTGGCGGCCGGGCGCACCGGCGACGCGCTGCGGAGCTATCGCGAGGCCGCGGACCTGCTGCCCACGACCGGCGCGGAGGCGGAGCGGGCGCAGGTGCTCGCCGGCTACAGCGCCGCCCTGCTCGTCGCGCTGGACTTCACGGCGGCCCGGGCCGTGGCGCGGCAGGCGCTGGAGCTCGCCCGGGCGGCCGGGGCGGACACCGTCGAGGCGCGGATCCTCGCCGTCCTCGGGTTCAGCTCGGCCTACCTCGCCGACGCCGAGGGCGGCGCCGCGGCGATCAACGAGGCGCTGGAGGTGGCGGAGCGGACCGGCGAGCCGGAGGCGGTCGGCGAGGCGCACCTGCGGCGCGCGGAGCTGATGACCGGGCCGCTGAACCAGCTGGTGGAGGGCATCGCGTTCGCCCGCGGCGGCGTCGACCGGATGCGCGAGCTCGGGCTGGCGCGCACCGCGGGTGTCGCGCTGCTCACCCACGTCGGGAACGCGCTGTTCCGGCTGGGGCGCTGGGACGAGGCCGCGCAGGCGGTCGCGGAGGCGTGGGCGCTCGGCCCGACCGGCGCCGCCGCCCTCGAGGTGCGGCTGGCGCGGGTGCGCCTGCACCTCGGCCGGGGCGAGCTGGACGCCGCGACGGCCGACCTAGAGGTCGTCGACCTGCTCGCCCGCACCACCGCGGGGCCGCGCCTGCGGATCCCGCTGCTCGTGCTGTTCGCGGCGCGGGACCTGTGGCGCGGCGACCCGGTCGGCGCGCTCGGGCACGTCGAGAGGGGGCTCGACGTCGCCGACGCCGGCGCGGACGACATCTGGGCGCTCGCCCCGCTGGTGTGGCACGGCACCTGGGCCCGGGCCGACGCCGTCGCCGCGGGCCACCCGGACGCCTCCCCCGCGCTGGTGGAGCGGCTGCGGCACCACCGGGCCGAGCTGTCCCGGCGCGCGGCGCACACCGTGCCCGGCGTCCGCGCGGTGGTCGAGGCGTTCACGTCGATGTGCGCGGCCGAGACCGCGCGCGCGGAGCGGGCGCCCGATCCCGCCGCCTGGGAACGGCTGGTCGGGCTGTGGGACCGGCACCGCCAGCCCTACCCGGCGGCGTACGCGCGGCTGCGGCACGCCGAGGCCCTGCTCACCGCCCGCCCGCGCGGCGCCGGGGCGGCCGGGGAGCTGCGGGAGGCCGGGCGGGTCGCGCGGGCCCTGGGTGCCCGGCCGTTGCTCGAC
>JAPLAT010000345.1 GCA_026393175.1 Pseudonocardiales bacterium | reverse complement strand
GTCCGGGTCACGATCACGCCGACCTACTCCGGCTGCCCCGCCGTCGAGGTCATGCAGGCCGACCTGCGCACGGCGCTGCACGGGGCCGGGTACGCCCGGGTCGAGGTGCGCACGGTGTTCGCCCCGGCGTGGAGCACCGACTGGATCTCCGAGGACGGGCGGCGCAAGCTCGCCGAGCACGGGATCGCCCCGCCGCAGCGGCTCGGGCCCCGGGCGCTCGGGGGCCGGGCGGCGGGCCCCGTCCCGCTCACCCTCACCGCGCCGGCCCCGGCCGTGCGCTGCCCGCAGTGCGGCTCGCCCGCCACCGAGGAGCTGTCGCGCTTCGGGGCGACGGCCTGCACGGCGCTGCGCCGCTGCACGGCCTGCCGGGAGCCGTTCGAGCACGTCAAGGAGATCTGATGGGGTTCCACACCCTGCGCGTCGCCGACGTCGAGCGGCTCTGCGACGACGCCGTCGCCGTCCGCTTCGCGGTGCCCGAGGACCTGCGCGCGGACTTCGCGTTCCGCCCCGGCCAGTACCTCACCCTGCGCCGCGTCGACGACGGCGTGGAGGAGCGGCGCTCCTACTCGATCTGCGCGCCGGCGGGCGCCGAGCCCCGGGTGGGCGTGCGCCGCGTCGACGGCGGGCTGTTCTCGCAGTGGCTGGTGGACGGCCTGGCCGCGGGCGACGAGGTGGAGGTCGGCGTGCCGGCGGGCGGGTTCACCCCCGAGCTGCTGCCCGGCGCCCACCACGGCCTCATCGCGGCCGGGTCCGGCATCACCCCGGTGCTCTCCATCGCCGCCTCGGTGCTGGAGGCGCATCCCGACACGCGCGTCACGCTGCTCTACGGCAACCGCCGCACCGACACCGTGATGTTCACCGAGGAGCTCGCCGACCTCAAGGACGCGCACGGCCCGCGCCTGCAGCTCGTGCACGTGCTGTCCCGGGAGCCGGGGGAGAGCGAGGTCGGCACCGGCCGGCTCGACGCGGCCAAGCTGCGCACGCTGCTCACCTCGCTGGTGGACACCGCGGACGTCGACCACTGGTGGCTGTGCGGCCCGCTGGGCATGACGACCGACGCCCAGGCCGTGCTGCTGGAGGCCGGGGTGCCGCGCGACCGCGTGCACCGCGAGCTGTTCTACGTCGACGAGCCGCCGCCCGAGCTGCACCGCGCCGACCCCGCCGTCGACGGGCTGACCAGCGAGGTCACCGTCGTGCTCAACGGCCGCGCCACCCCGCTCACGCTGCCCCGCGCCGAGACCGTGCTCGACGCCGCCCAGAAGGTGCGCGGCGACCTGCCGTTCGCCTGCAAGGGCGGGGTGTGCGGCACCTGCCGGGCCCTGGTCACCGACGGCGAGGTGACGATGCGGCGCAACTTCGCCCTGGAGGACGACGAGGTCGAGCGCGGGTACGTGCTCACCTGCCAGTCCGTCCCGGTGACCGACGCCGTGACCGTCGACTTCGACGTCTGATCCCGGGTGTCCCGGGGCCGCCGGGGCCCGGCGACGCCCCGAACCGGACGGGTGTCGGGTGATGCCCGTCCGGGGGGTGGATCACTGCGCGTGATCACGACAAGCGTAATGCGTCTCATCAGGTGACGTGCAGGCACGGAACGTGACGAAAACGCCCCTCCGCAGGCGGAGAGTGCCGGTGCCGATCCGCCGGAACGGACGCACATCCTCACGTCGAGTATTTGTGGTCACACGATGGTGGTAGCTGATGGGGTGGAGCGGAGTGAATGCGGATAGCTTTCTTCCTGTCAGCGAGGCTCCCCCTCACAGGCTGGCATTCGGATCATCTGACAGGAGAAAGAAACGTGCTGAAGAAGGCTGGCATTCTGGTTGCTGCGACCGCCGCGGGACTGCTTGCGGTGAGCCCGCTCGCCTTCGCCGGTGACAAGGGGGACGACTGGGGCTACGGCGGTTCCGACGGTGACCGCCAGGTCAACCGCGTCGACTCCGACCGCGAGCTCGAGCAGGCCGGTCTGGTGAACGTGGGCGACGTCCAGGTCATCGACGACGCCAACGTCTGCCCGTCCATCCCGGTCGCCGCGGGCATCGGCAACATCCTCGGCATCCTCGGCACCGGTGCGGCCGACGCCGACGCCGACGCCGACGAGGTCACCTGCGTGAACGACGAGAGCATCAACCAGAACAACTTCGACGACTGAGTCGAGGAGCGCGAGGGTGGCGCCGGGCCCTGACGCCCGGGCACACCCTCTGTCCGACCGGGGAACCTGCGCCGGGCCGCGAGAAGCGGCCCGGCGTGGTCCGTTTCCGGAATGCTTTTCCGGGAATGGGCGCTCAGGGCGCCTCGGGAATGCCGTCGGCCGGCGGCTGGGCCCTTTCCCCGGTGTATTCGGTGATCGGCGCGTCGCCGTTGTCGGTGACCAGGACCGGGGTCAGGCTCTCGGTCGTCCCGCCGGTGATGCGGGTGACCTCGACCCCCGACATCCCCGCGTGGCGGTCCGCGGAGTAGCGGAACGGAGCCGCCCACGGCCCCGTGAACGACGCCCCGGACTCCTCCACCGCGGCGACGATGCCCTCGCGGGTCGGGTCCGGGCCCGCGGCCAGCAGGGCCTGGACGAACGTGTAGGCCTGCGCCATGCCGTAGACGCGGTAGTTGGTCAGCTCGCCCTCGCCGCCGTGCTCGTCCCAGACGCGGGTGAACAGCTGCGTCCACGGGTCGTCGGGGGCGTCCACCCCGGGCAGGTACTCGGTGGTGAGCACGCCCTCCAGCAGCCCGGCGTCGGTGACGGCGCCCTCGGAGAACCGGGCGAGCAGCGACCCGACGAGCGCGGGGTCGGACCCGATGTTGGAGTAGAACCACTGCGGGTCGTAGTTCAGCCGCAGCGACACCAGCTGCGAGAGCGCGGTGTAGGAGGGCACGTTGAACCCGAGCACGAGGTCCGCGCCCGCGGCCTGCAGCTCCGCGATCTGCGGCGCCACGTCGGTGTTGCCCGGTGTGTAGCGCACCGTGGCGACGATCTGGTCCTCGAGGTAGGTGCGGGCCCCGATCTCGGCGTCCCGGCCCAGGTCGTCGTCCTGCAGGAACAGCCCGACGCGGGCCTGCGGCAGGTTCTGCTGCACGTACTGGCCGATGATCTTCGCCTCGACCTCGTAGTCGGGCTGCCAGCCGAAGGTCTGCGGGTTCTCCGCCGGCTGGTCCCACAGCAGGGACCCGGACGAGACGAACAGGTCGGGCACGCCCTCGCCGTTGAGGTAGTCCAGCACGGCGGAGTGCGTCGGGGTGCCCAGGCCGCCGAGCAGCGCGAACACCTGGTCCTGCAGCACCAGCTCGTTGACGACCTGGCTGGTCTGGGTGGGGTTGTAGGCGTCGTCCTTGAACACGTACTCGATCTGCCTGCCGTTCACCCCGCCCGCGGCGTTGACGAAGTCGAAGTAGGCCTGCGCGCCGGTCGGGATCTCGCTGTAGCCCGGCGCGGCGACGCCGGTGAGCGGGAAGTGGGCGCCGACCCGCACCGAGGTGTCGGTGATGCCCGGTTCCGCGGCCCCGCCCGCCTCCTCCCCGGCCGGTCGCCCGCCGGCCCCGCAGGCGGTCAGCGCGAGCGCCACCACCGCGACGCTCGCCACGAACCCTCTTCTCATCGCGTCCTCCTCGACGTCAGTTTCCGGATCAGCCCGGCGACCCCCGACGGGGCGAGGAGGATCACCAGGACGAGCACCACGCCGTAGACCAGCGGCGCGAGCTGGGCCGCGCGCGTGTCGTCGAGGCCCGCGGCGATGCCGAGGTCCCGCGCCGCGGGCGGCAGGAACACCAGGATCGCGCTGCCCAGCAGCGCGCCCGGCAGGCTGCCCAGCCCGCCGACGACGACCGCCGTCAGCAGGCCGAGGGAGAGCACGATCGAGAAGCCGGTCGGCGCGGCCAGCCGGACGACGACGCCGAGCACCGCGCCCGCGAGCCCCGCGCACGCCGCGCTGACGACGAACGCCAGCACCCGCACCCGGCCCAGCCGGATCCCGGCCAGCTCGGCGGCGACCTCGTCGTCGCGCACCGCCCGCCAGACCCGGCCGACCCGGCCCGCGCCGAGGTTGGCGAGCAGCACCATGACGACGATCAGCGTCGCCCAGCCGAGGTAGGCCAGGTACTTCTCGGTGCCGGCGTCGTTGGCGGACAGGAAGTAGACGGCGTCGGCGAACCACGCCGGCACCTCCGGCGCGTCGACGCGCAGCCCCTGCTCGCCGCCGAGCACCTCGTCGAAGTAGATCGCCAGCGCGGGCACCGCGACGGCCAGCGCGAGCGTCGCGCCGGCCAGGTAGGGCCCGTGCAGCCGGGCCGCGGCCAGCCCGACCAGGGCGCCGACGGCCACCGTCACCACCGCGGCGGCCAGCATGACGACGAGCAGCGGCAGCGCCTCCGTCGCCGTGAGCAGCGCCGTCGTGTACGCGCCGACGGCCATGAGCGCGCCGTGCCCGAGCGAGATCTGCCCGTTGAGCCCGGTCAGCACGGTGAGCCCGACGGCGGCGATGGCGTAGTAGGCCATCGTGGCGAACTGGAAGTTGACGAAGGGGCTGGTCAGCTCCAGCACCGCGGTGACGGCGACGAGGCCGGCCAGCGCGAGCAGGGCGTGCCGGCCGAACGTGGAGCGGGGCATCCGCGGGCGGCGGCGCCGGGCCGGGGCCGCGACGGCCGCGGCCTTCTCGTCCGTGACGGCCATCAGACCCGCCTCGCGGCCGAGCCGGCGAACAGGCCCTGCGGCCGGACCAGCAGCACCACCACGAGGATGGCCAGCGCCGCCACCGGCACCAGCGCGCTGCCGTCGGGGACGAACCCGCTGACGTAGGACAGGGCCAGCCCGATCGCCAGCCCGCCGACGACGGCGCCGCCCGGCGAGTCCAGCCCGCCCAGCACGGCCGCGACGAACCCGTAGACGATCACGGCGTCCATGTAGGCCGGGTAGACCAGCCCGCCGCCGGCGATGAGCAGCCCGGACAGCGACCCGACGACCGCGGCGAGCGCCCAGCCCAGCGTGAGCATCGCGCCGACCCGGACGCCGAGCAGCCGCGCGACCTCCTGGCTGAACGCGGCGGCGCGCATCCGCAGGCCGAGGTCGGTGAACCGGAACAGCGCCACCAGCGCGGCCATCACCACCACGACCGCGCCGATCACGAAGATGCTGTTCGGCGTGAAGGCGATCGTGAACCCGCCGAGGTCGAACCCGCGCAGGTCGAACGGCGCCGGGAACGAGCGGAACTCCGAGCCGAACAGCACCGCGGCGAGCGCCTGCAGTCCGACGAACAGCCCGAGCGTCACGATCACGGCGTTGAGCTCCGGGCCGCCCTCCACCGGGCGGATCACCAGCCGCTCCACGACGGCGCCGAGCACCAGCCCGGCGACCAGCGCCACGACCAGGCCCAGCCAGTAGCCGCCCCCGCCGTCGATCACGGCGAGCGCGAGGTAGGTCGTGAACATCGCCATCGCGCCCTGCGCGAAGTTGACGATCCGGGTGGACCGCCAGATCAGCACGAGCGCCAGCGCGAAGGCCGCGTAGATCGCGCCCTGCGCCAGCCCGGACAGGGTGACGTTGAGGAACTGCTGCACGGGGCTCCCTTCTGCTCCGGATCCGCTTCAGAACCCGAGGTAGGCGTGCCGCAGGTGCTCGTCGGCGGCGAGGACGGCGGCGTCGTCGCGGGCGACGACGCGGCCCAGGTTGAGCACGATCCCGACGTCGGCGATGCCCAGCGCACTGCGCGCGTTCTGCTCGACGAGCAGCACCGTCACCCCGGCGGCGTCCACGAGCTCGCGGAGCAGCCCGAAGATCTGCGAGACGATGCGCGGGGCCAGCCCGAGCGAGGGCTCGTCGAGCAGCAGGACCTCCGGCCCGGACAGCAGGGCCCGGCCGATCACCAGCATCTGCCGCTCGCCGCCGGACAGGGTGTGCGCGTCGCGGCGGCGGCGCTCCCCGAGCGCCGGGAACAGCTCGTAGACCTCGGCGAGCGTGCGGTCGGTGCGCCGGCGCGAGGCGCCGAGCAGCGCGCCCAGGCGCAGGGTCTCCTCCACCGTCAGCTCGGTGATCACGCCGCGGCCCTCGGGGACGTGCGCGACCCCGGCGCGGGCGACGTTCTCGGCGGGCGCGCCGGTGAGGTCGGTGCCGTCGAGCCGCACGGACCCGGCGACCGGGCGGACCAGGCCGGAGATCGTGCGCAGCAGCGTCGTCTTGCCCGCGCCGTTCGCCCCGAGCACCGCGGTGATCCGGCCCGACTCGGCGACGACGTCCACCGCGTCGAGGGCGGTGACCGGGCCGTAGGCCGCCGTCAGCCCGCTGACCTCGAGCTTCACGCCGCCCCCTCGCCGGTCGGGGCCGCCTCGCCGAGGTAGGCGTCGATCACGGCGGGGTCGTCGCGCACCTCGTCCGGGGTGCCGGCGGCGACGACGCGCCCGAAGTCGAGCACGGTGATCCGGTCGCACACGCTCATCACCAGGTCCATATGGTGCTCCACCAGCACCACCGCCATCCGGTCGGTCAGCGAGCGGACCAGCGCGCCGAGCTCGTCCATGTCGTCGGCGCCCAGCCCGCTGGCCGGCTCGTCGAGCAGCAGGACCTCGGGCTCCGCGGCCAGGGCCCTGGCCAGCGCGACCCGTTTCTGCACGGGGTAGGGCAGGCTGCCGGGCAGCCGGTCGGCGTACCCGTCGGCGCCCAGCTCGGCGAGCGCCGCGCGCGCCCGCTCGCGCAGCGCGGCCTCGTCGCGGTCGGCGCCGGACAGCGCCAGCAGGGCGGCCCCGAACCGGCTGCGGCGGTGCCGGTCGGCGCCGACCATGACGTTCTCCAGCACGGTGAGCCCGCGGAACAGCCCGACGCCCTGCAGCGTGCGCGCCATCCCGAGCCCGGCCAGGTCGTGCGGGCGGGGCCGCACGGCGCGCCCGGCCCGCAGCACGGTGCCCGTGTCGGGCCGCACGAACCCGCAGCAGACGTTGAACAGCGTCGTCTTGCCGGCCCCGTTGGGCCCGATCACCCCGTGCACCTGCCCGGCGTCCACGGTCAACGACACGTCGTCGAGGGCGACGAGACCCCCGAACCGGACCCCGACGCCCTCGATGGCGAACACCCCGCTGTGCATGGGTCCACACCATGGGCGCCGCGCCCAGCCCAGGCCATGGGCGCGGCGCCCAACATCGGGTGCGCCGAAGTGGGCGCCGCGCCACGGAAGGGTGGACGCTGCTGTGCGGCGTGCTGCACAGTGCAGCGGAGCCGGGGGACGGAGCGGGGGATGTCGCGGGGGACAGCAGAGGAACCGGGAGCGGCGCCGCCGCTGCCTGCCGCGTCGCGCGAGGCGCTGCGCGTGCTCGGCGACCGGCTGCTCGACGACATCGACGGCATGGCCGACCGACTGACGATCATGGTGCTCGAGCGGGAGCCCGCCTACGCCGAGCGCGGCATGGTCGACGAGCTGCGCGGCGCCTGCCGGGCCAACCTGGAGTGCGGGGTCCAGGTGCTCGCCCGGCGGGTGCCCGGCGGCGTCGACCCGAAGGACCTCTCCCGCACCGTCGGGCGCCGCCGGGCCCGGCAGGGCGTGCCGCTGGAGGCGGTCCTGCGGGCCTACCGGCTGGGCGGGCGGGTGATCTGGGAGGCGCTGCTGCAGGTGTCCCGGCGCGGGTTCGACGGCGCCTACGACGGCGCGCTGCTCGACGCGGCGAGCTCGGTGTGGCGGGTCAACGACGGCAGCTCCGCGGTCGTCGTCGAGGCCTACCGCAGCGAGGAGCTGCGGATGCACAGCCACGACCTGGGCCGCCGGCACGCCGTGCTGGACGGGCTGATCGAGGGCCGCGGCAGCGACCCGGTGTTCCTGCGGGAGGCCGCGACCGTCCTCGGCGTGGCCGAGACCGGGCCGCTGCTGTGCGTGGTCGCCCCCGTCGAGCCGGGGGACGAGAGCCCGCTGCGGGCTCCGCAGGAGGCGCTGGCCGCGCTCGGGCTCACCTCGATGTGGTTCGTCCGGCCCCGGGACGAGGTGGGGCTGGTGGCGCTCGGCATGCGGCCCGCGCGGGCGGTCGTGGCGGCGCTGCGCCCGTGCGCCACCGGCCCGGTCGGCCTCTCCCCGGAGCTGGAGGGCCTCGGCGGCGTCGACACCGGCTACCGGATGGCCCTCACCGCGGCCCGCACGCTCCGCGCGCCCGGCGTCGCCGTGCTCGACGAGCGGCTGCCCGAGGCGCTGCTCGTCGACAGCCCGGAGCTGGCCCCGCGGCTCGTCGACACCGCGCTGGGCGGGCTGCTGGACCTGCCGCCCGCCGACCGCGACACGCTGCTCGTCACCCTGGAGGCGGGCTGCTGGACCTGCCGCCCGCCGACCGCGACACGCTGCTCGTCACCCTGGAGGAGCTGCTGGCCTGCGGCGGCTCACCCACCCACGCCGCCACGGCGCTGTTCTGCCACCGCAACACGGTCATCTACCGGATGCGCCGAATCGAGGCCGCCACCGGCCGCAGGCTCGCCGACACCCGCGACCGGCTGCTGCTCACCCTCGCGCTGATGGCGGTGCGCCGGGGCGGCTGAGCGGCCGGGCCGCCCCGACGACCGCCCCCGCCGCCCCGTCGACGGTGACGATCTAGCCCGTGACCAGCCGCAGGGTCGCGTCCGGCACGCCCACGACAGCGGGGATGCCGTACTCCCGCGCCACGACGGCGCCGTGGGAGTTCGCGCCGCCCATCTCCATGACCAGCCCGCCCGCGGTGAGGAACAGCGGCGTCCAGCCCGGGTCGGTGGACGGCGCGACGAGGATCTCGCCGGGCTCCAGGTGCGCGCCCGACGGGTCGAGCACGACCCTCGCGGGGCCGGTCGCGACGCCGGCCGAGGCGGGGGTGCCGGTCAGCGCCCCGTCCGGCGCCCGCGCGGCCGTGGCCTCGGGCTCGGTGCCGTCGGACAGCAGGATCCGCGGCACGTGCCGCCTGCGCCGCTCGCGGTCGTGCTCGGCACGCCGCGCGCGGACGGCCGCGCGGTGGTCGGCCCCGGCCAGCGCGGTGCGCACCTCGCGCAGGTCCAGGAAGAACACGTCGTCGGCGGCGGCGAGCAGGCCGCGCGCGGCGAGCCCGGCACCGAGCACGCCCAGGTGGGTGCGGGCGTGCGCGACGAGCCGCACGAGCAGGTCCTTGTGCGTCTCGCGCAGCCCGGCCAGCTCCCGGGTGCGGCCCAGCGCGGCGCGCACGAGCGCCGCGCGGACCCGGGAGCGGCGCCGGACCCGCTCCACCACGGCGTCGACGGCCGCGCGGGCCTCGCGGGCGCCGCGGGCGAACCGGGCGTCCGGGGGCTCGGCCCCCGGGTCCAGGCGCAGGTAGTTGGCCAGCACACCGAGCACGGGCGCGGGGTCGTCGGACCACCGCGGCACGCCCACGTCGATCTCCGCCACGGCCCGGTGCCCGTGCCGGGCGAGGAACGCGACGACCTCGCGGGCGAGCACCGGAGGCAGGTCGGTGCG